>SVSB01000011.1 GCA_015064505.1 Oscillospiraceae bacterium | reverse complement strand
TAGGGACCGGCGTCCTCGACGGTCCGATAAGCGGCGAGCAAGCTTGCCTTGCGAACTGGGCCGCAGGCTGGCTGCGAAGCAGACTGAAGGAGTACGCGCACAGAAACAATTACCATCTCTGCCGCCTCTTTACGCAACTCCTTCCTACAGCGCGGCCTTGTGGCGCGCGATTACAGCCTTCGGCTGTCCACCTCCCTCCGCAGGGAGGCTAACGAGAGCCTTCCCCAGTGGGGGAAGGGGGACCGCGTTAGCGGTGGATGAGGTGTGAGTGCGCAGTATCAATTACAATCTCCGTCGCTTCTTTACGCAACTCCCTTCGTCACGCTACGCGTGCCACCTCCCTTAAGAGGGAGGCGAATAATGGCTCTCACTCCGGGAGAGCTGTCGCGAAGCGACTGAGAGGGCGAGGCTTCCCCTTGTGGGAGAGCTCCCCATTGGGGTGAGAAGGCATATAAAAAACCACCCGTTGCCGTGGCAACGGGTGGTTTTTTATATCAGTCTGTATTAAGCCTATGAAGCCGATAATCAATCCTTATTGCTTTGGAAGCGATCAAGCTCCCCTGCCTTGGTCGTGCCGTTATCGGAGGGGGCAGGCTGGGGTGTGGAGGTGGGTCCGTACACGGAGATTATATCGTACCCATCCGCGCGCTTCACAAATTTGAAGCGGTCCATAGCAGTATTGAGAGGTCTTACGGACACGGAGCTTTCATGGCGCAAATAAACGAAGAAGTACTCCGTTCCGTCAAGGGACGGGAACACGCTTGCGGCGCCCGCGCCGTACGCCTGATCGTTTGAGATCATTATTGGGTTACCCTCAAATTTCTCATAGGGTCCCTTAAGCTTCTCTGATACCGCAAAGCCGACGCCGTAGGTGGAATTGTAGTTACCGCCTGCGTAGAGAAGATAGTAAAGTCCGTTATGCTTCATAAGATAGCCGCACTCAACGACGGGGGCTACGGCGTTCTCCCAATCCTCGGTAGGTTCAAGGAGCTTCGTATACGTTTCGTCCTTTACGGTCACCTTGCCCTTATCGCATTCTATCTCAACGCACCAGGTCTCGTTGCCCTTGCCGAAGCGCACGTGTACGAGATAGATCTTGCCGTCCTCGTCAACGAAGGGCTGTCCCCCCACCTGATCGTCTCTGCCGTAAAGGGTCTTCTCCTTATCGTCGGAAACGAATGGGCCGAGGGGGCTCGTTGAATACGCGTAGCACTGACCGGTATCCTCACCGGAATTGAACTTTGCGGTATAGAAGATATAAAAATATCCGTCGTGATAAAGGATATTTGCGGTCAAAAATCCCTTATCGCCGCGAACGTCCTTGCTGTTCATTACGATACCCGCATCGGTAAAGTTTACTCCGTCCTCGGATACGTAGCAGTAAAGATGGTCGGTCTGTTTATCGCGGGTGCCGTAGAGATAATATTTACCCTCGTGGTAGAACATATCGGGGTCGGTCATTCCGCTTATTATGGGGTTCGTATAGGTAAGTCCTTCTATTGGTGTGCTCTCAAACTCCTTGATACCCGCAAGGCTTATCTCTGCCTTGCCATCAGTGCAGCCAAATCCCAGCTGTCCGCTTGACTTTTTATCAAGAACGAATTCATACTTGGGATACGGCGCTTCATCAAGAGGGTTATCATTCAGGTAGAAGGTCAATTTTCTGGTGTTCAGCGTTTCAAAAACTATGGTAACGGGATATTCAACGCCAACCTCAAGCTTGCAATATCTCGATCCGAGGGGATACCTTAAGTTCTTCGTTACGTAATATGCGGAAACGGTATCCTTTTCCGAATCCGCCTCAAAATAATATCCCGTGGTTTCAAGTCCGTCATTGTCTTTGGCTGTAACGGGGGCGGCAAAATATACCTTGCCCTCCTCAGTAAGCTTAAGGGTAAGCTCTATCCTTGAATTTTTGAAGAGCTTATCGTCGGTGAAAGCGAAGGCGGGAGCGGAAAGCTGAAGTGCATCCGTTTTTATGGCGTTGCCGTAAAGGGTCCAGCCCTCGCCGAAATCGTTGAGAGCAGGTGCATCCGTGGCGGGAGCATCGGTGGTAACGTCGGTGTCAGAGGTGGGAGCATCGGTTGTATCCTGCGTTACGGGCGGCTTCTCGCATCCGAAAAGACTTACCGTACCCGCCAGAAGCACGGGGCAAAGCAATGCAGACATTGCAGATCTTGCGCCGTTTTTGCGCCAAAGAATAAACGCACCCGCAAGTGCGATCACCGCAAGCGTAACGGCAATAATTCCGAGAAAACTCGTCTTATTTTCTTTTATCTCCGTAGTTGCGGAAAGAAGCTCAACGGAGTTGTTTTCCTCTCTGATACCAAGGCTTGCGGTGCCTGTTTTTGCAATATCGAAGGCACCAAACCACTCGTTCAGCCTATCCTCTCGCGCCTTTTCTATGGATTCAAATTCAGCCGAGATCGCATCCTTTGTTTTTTTAACGCCCGCAATAGCCTGTGCCGCATCGGTTATCTTTTCGCAGCTTCCGCTGACGGGCAGCTTCGTTGCCATAACGAGCGTTGCGCCCTCCGTTGCGTACTGCTTTGAAATATTGCAGGTTCCGGTATCGGAATTTATATAAAACTCTGCTTTTCCGTGAATTTTTCCGCCCTCGGAAAGCTTAACGGTCTTTACGGTTCCGCCGTTTATTGCAACGAACGCGTTACCGTGAAGATCGGAATCTCCCACAACGCGCAAGCCGCCGTTGAGCTCTCCGCCGTTTACGATAAGATACGCATCGCCGTAGCTGGGGCTTTCGCCGCCCATTTGAACCGCAGAGCTGAACGTACCGCCGTTAATCTCAATATAGGTTCCGTTTTCAGAGCCGCCGGTGCTGTGGTTACCTCCACGCAAACGGTACCAATTGCCGCTATTAACGGTAATTCTTGCGCCGCGGCTTTGATAATTGGACATATCACCGCCCGTGATGCTGGGAAGATTTACACCCTTATCGGCAGAACAGGTTATGCCCTTATCAAATACCACGCGTCCGCCCCTGCACAGGATAGCGGCGTTTGCGGTAGCTTCAATCCTCAGGTCGCGGAAGGTATAATCTCCGTCAATAATAAATCTCGTTGCGCCAAGAGAAAGCTTTGCACCGTAGATATCTGCGTAATCAACGCCCCCGTATACTGAGGTAACGGTAATATGCCCTACGGTCTTGGGTGCCTGAAAGGAAGAATTGCTCTTTATATGACCGCATATAACGATGGTACCGCCGTCATAACAAAGGCGTATGGCACGGGTAAGAGTCTTTACCGCCATACCGTAGCTTTTTCCGTCGTAGCCGTCGTTTCCTTTATCCGATACGTAAATAACGTTCATCTTAACCTCCGCCGCACTGACGTTTATGGGAACGAGTGTCGTAAAAGCAAGTAAGAGAACCGAGAATAAGCATATTAACCTTTTCATATCCACCTCGCTAAGAGATCTTATTACACTTCTAATTATAAAAAAGCACAATTTTATTGTCAACACGCTTTATATTTTTTCTATGTTTTCTGTATATCGGTTTGGATTTTTTGTAAATACATATTTTTCGTCAAAGCTATTGAATATACCGCAAAGCGGTGATAAAATATTCATCGGATAAATAAATCTCTTTGAAACGGAGAAGATATATTTTGAATTACCGTTTAACAAGCGCGGGTATTCCCGCAAAAGACGGCGCCAATATCGCCTTTGCGATTTTCAATCATCGCGGAGAGCGGGTCTATAAGATAGCAAAATTCATCACCGCCGATTCCCTCGTTGCGGGAATGGAGAGCTTTACCCACGAAGAAGCCGAGCTTGCGGCAAGCCGTCTGGCAGTCTCCTATTTTTCCAATTACATCAGAAGCAGATACTACGACGAGCATTTTGCAACCATACTTGAGGAGGACGGCCTCCTTGCAAAGACGCAGGCTCCCCTTTGCGAGCTATCGTGCTTTGAGGCGGGAAGCAACGCCTACAGGCTTTGCGATCTGCTTACGGAATTCAGAGAGCGCCCTACCATCAGTTTTGCCGTTGCCGAGGAAGGCGACAGCGAGATGAAATACACCCTTGAGCTTTTAAAGGACTTAATATGAAGAACACGTTTCGCCGCGGAAGCGGCGTTCTGATGCACATATCATCCCTGCCGGGAGATTACGGCTGCGGAAGCTTTGGCAAAGAGGCTTTTGAATTCGTGGATATGCTGGAAAAGGGCGGCTTTACCGCTTGGCAGACCCTTCCCTTCTGCCTGCCCGACGAGTACGGCTCTCCATATAAATCCGCCTCCGCCTTTAGTACCAATCCGTACTTTATCGACCTTCCCACCCTCTATTACGACGGACTTATAACCAAAGAGGAGCTTGACGGCGCACGTCAGGCGTCTCCCTATCTTCTGGAGCTTGACCGCTTTGAAGCCGACCGTATGCCGCTTCTCGCAAAAGCCGCAAGCCGCGCGGGGGAGGCGCTGAAAAAAGCCGTAAACGAATACGCAGACTCAGAGCCGCGCATAAGCGAATACTGCCGCTGGGCGGCTGATAATCTCCCCGCTTACGGAAGCGAGGATACGGAGTTTTTCCGCAGATTCTGCGAATATCAGTTCTTTACCCAATGGCATAGGGTAAAAAGCTACGCCAATGAAAAAGGCATACGCATTATCGGAGATATTCCCATATATCTTGACGCCGCAAGCTGTGATGCAGAGCTTCATCCCGAGCTTTTCAAGCTTGACGGAAGCGGAAAGCCCACTGCCGTTGCGGGATGCCCGCCCGATAATTTTTCCGAGGACGGCCAGCTTTGGGGAAATCCCATATACGACTGGACGGCAATGGCCATTGACGGCTTTGGCTGGTGGCGCGAGAGGATAAGCTTCTGCTTCAAGTTTTTCGACGTACTGCGCATTGACCATTTCCGCGCTATTGAAGCCTATTGGAGTATACCCGCAAAGGCGGAAACGGCAAAGGAAGGTTCGTGGATAAAGGGCCCCGGAATGCCCTTTGTGCAGGCAATACGGTCTGCCGCGGGAGAAGGCGAGATCATTGCCGAGGATCTTGGCACTTCAACGCCCGGTCTTGAAGCTTTTATGAAGGAATCGGGACTCCCCTGTATGCGCCTTATGCAATTCGGTGAATACGACGGAACCGCCTCCGACCCCCACATGACCTACAATTTTCCTCACTCCTGCGTGGCGTATACGGGCACTCACGATAATAATACGCTCCTCGGTTGGGTATATGAATTAAGCGAGGAAAAGCGACGCCGCCTGTTTGATTTCTGCTCCTACGGCGGAAGCGATATATGCGAGGGATGCGCCTCCGTTATCCGCTCTCTGTTTACAAGCCCCGCGGATATGGCGATACTCCCCTTCCAGGATCTTCACCTTTACGGCAAGGATACGAGAATGAACACCCCCGGAGTTGCCAAGGGCAACTGGATATACCGCGCAACCCGCGAAGCAGTCGGCTCCGTGGACGTAAAATACTGGCGCGAGCTGAACTTTGTCAGCGCAAGAGGCACGGGTAAATAATCAAAACGGACCGCCCGGGACGTCGGTCCCTACAGATAGCGAATCAACTCTCGCTGTAGGGATCGGCCTCTCGGAGGGTCCGTTTGTTTGTTTTTTGGGACGTCTTGGGCACTGTCGCATACATTGGAGAAGCCGTCTTTCTTGTAGGGACAGGCGTCCTCGACTGTCCACGTTCCTTTGCAACGCTCGATACCGCACCCCCGTACGACCTTCATCAAAAATAATAGCTTGTACGAACAACGTTTTGACCTTCAACGCGGCGAAGCCTTTGTGCGCAGGCGCGGGCACGGAGCTCCGCATCCCTGCGGCGGCGACGGACGACCCTATAGTACGCACGTCTTATATCGTGCCTGAGAAGAAATCCCCAGAGCGCCAGATCAAGCAACAGAGAAAGCACTATCTTTGCCGCAAGTCCCATTCCCAAAAATTCAAACACACCTACAAAAAATACAAATCCCAGAAGCATAGCGATCATCCTTTCGTATAAATGCTTGAAGGTATTTTCCCTTCCGCACTTATATGATACAGGATGTACTGTCCAATAAACAGGACTTTCATGCCGTTTCTGACTTATTTTCAAAAAATATTCAAGGGGCTGTAATGCTTACAGCCCCTTGCGATCCGATTATTTACCTGCAACGCTCATATTCTCTATAAGCACCGCGGGGGCGCCGAAGGTGGTGTAACCACCGGAGAGGCTGAAGTCCACCTCGTTTGAAAGCGCCTTTATCTCCTTAAGGAGATTGAAGAAATTGCCTGCAATGGTAAAGCTCTTAACGGGCTTGGTGCGTTTGCCGCCCTCGATAAGGAAGCCTGCGCTCTCTATGGAGAAATCGCCGGTTACGGGGTTTGCGCCTGCGTGAAGACCCTTAACCTCCGTTACGTAGATGCCGTTATCCGCCATCTTGAAGAGCTCTTCCTCGGTCTTATCTCCCGCCTCTATGCAGAAGGCGTAGGGGCGAACGTCGTTGCCGCCCTTGCCGGAGTTGCCCGTGGTCTCGCAGCCTGCCTTTGCGGCGGTTGCGCGGTTGTAAAGCAAAGTCTGCAGCACGCCGTTCTTAACCACGTCCTTGCGATAAGCGGCAACACCCTCACCGTCAAAGGGGATCTGCACGGGAATACCCTCGCGCATGGGATCGTCCGTAATGTTGATAATATCAGCGGCGATCTGCTGTCCCTCCTTGCCCGCAAGCAAAGACATACCCGCCTGGGCGACCTTTGCGGAGAATGCGTTGGAGAATACCGCAAGAATGGTGCGCATTTGCTTTGCATCAATAATAACGTTATATTTACCCGTTTCAACGCTGCCGGAGCCAACCTTCTCAAGAGCGGTGTTTACCGCCTCTGCGGAAAGCTCGGGGTAGGACTTCTTGCCAAGCTGAGTCATTGCAAAGCTGTCCTGATACTCGCCGTTATCGTTTACTACCGCAACGGCGTAGGCAAAGTTGATGCCGTTTGAAGCCTGAAGATCAAGGCCGTGGGAGTTGACCATACGCACTGCCATCTCCGCCGTGGAAACGGCAGACTGGGTTCCGTCCGTTACCTTATCGCTTACCTTGTAGGTTTCGCTCTGGATATCAAGGGCGGTCTTTCTGATCTCCTCGGGGGTCATGGGAGTGTGAGCGGGGGCATTGGTGGTGCCGTAGCTCTCGGAGCCCTTGAAGATACCCACGGTATCGGGCTTATCAGTATATTTTGCGTTCTCTGCGGCGCGGGCGGGAAGCTTACGCATCTCCTCGACCTCCATAAGCTCCGTGGAGGCAAATCCCATCTTACCGTCAACTACACATCGGAAATCAAGAGAAGCGCTAACGTTTGAGGAAAGAGAGCTTATCTCGTCCTTAAGAGTTTCTGCGGAAACGCTTGACTCGGACTCGTAATATATCTCGTACTCGGTAATACCAAGCTCTGCGGCACTTTCGGCTATCGCCTTTTTAAGCAGTTCAAAGTTCATCTTATTTACCTCCTACGGTGATATTGGAAACTCGGATAAGGGGCTGACCTACGTCGGTGGGCACGGAGCCGCTGGAGCTTCCGCACATACCCTGACCCGTTGCAAGGTTCTGACCTACCATATCAATGTTCATCAGTATCTCAGCACCGGTACCGATAAGGGAAGCGCCGCGCACGGGCTCGCAGATCTTACCGTTGCGCACGATATATCCCTCACTTACGGCAAAGTTGAAGGCGCCCGTGAGGGGATTTACGGAGCCGCCGCCCATGGACTTTGCGTAAAGACCGTACTCTATGGAAGCGATAATGTCCTCGTTCTTATCGGGGCCGTTATCAATAAAGGTGTTGGTCATACGGGAGGTGGGCTCGTAAGCATAGCTCTCGCGTCTGCCGTTACCCGTCATGGGCATACCCATACGGCGGCTGCCGAGGCGGTCTATCATATAGCTCTTGAGAATACCGTTCTCTATAAGCACGTTGCGCTGGGTGGGATGACCCTCGTCGTCGATATTAACGGAGCCCCAAGCGCCGGGAATGGTGCCGTCGTCGATAGCGGTGACCTTGGGGTTTGCTATCTGCTGACCGAGCTTGCCGCACATCTGGGAGGTTCCCGTACCAACGGAGGTAGCCTCAAGAGAATGTCCGCACGCCTCGTGGAAGATAACGCCGCCGAAGCCGTTTTCAATGGCAACGGGCATCTGACCTGCGGGGCAGTAATCGGCAACCAGATTGGTTATTGCCTGCTTTGCCGCAGTAATACCGATCTCCTTGGGGTTGAACAGCTCGAACACCTCAAGACCCATACCGCGTCCGGGAGAGCAGGAGCCGGACTGCATCTCGCCGTTTGCGGCGGCTGTAGCCTGTACTGCCATTCTGGTGCGGATGTGGCGGTCGGTGGTAAGCAGACCCTCGGTGTTTGCTATCTGAATGGTGTGATCGACCGTAAGCAGAGTTCCTACCGCCTGAGCAATACGCTCGTCGTGAGCGCGGGCAGCCTCGCAAGCTTCCTTAAGAAGATCGGTCTTGATCTTCATATCCGCATCGGCGGGGCAAATACGTACGGGGTGGATATTGGGGAAAATACGCTCCGTAAGGCGCACGTTTTGGGGCATATTCTTATCGCCCATTGCAGCGGCAACGGCACGGGCGCACTTGATAAGTCCCTCGCGGGAAATATCGGAGGTGGAGCCGTATACCGTTCTGGTGCCGAGAAATGCACGGATTCCAACGCCGGAAACGGTTCTGTCGCCTATCGCGTCGATCTGGCGGTCAAGAAGACGGATATTACCGTTGCGGGTCAGCTCGCAGTATACCTCGGCAAAATCCGCGCCCGTGGACACGGCAATGCCGAGTATCTCTTCAAGAAGTCTTTTTTCAAGCATTTGGTTTTGTCCTTTCTGAAGTATATATTAAGTTATTTATAGCCTATTATTTATATTGTAACAGATAAAAATCAAAAATGAAATACAATTTTGAAATTATTTCGTCTGCCACCAACCCTTATAGAGCTTTTCGGGTATCTCTCCCTCGGTTTCAAGCAGAACGTCTTTTCCCGCTCTTGCGTATATCATCTCTATCACCTGCTTCATCCTTACAGCATCGCAAAGCATAGCGGGTGCATCTCCGATAAAGCCGTCAACGATACAGCCGTGATAGCGGAACGCCGCCTCGTATCGGGGATAATGATGATGCACGTTATTTATATGATAACGCAGCTTCCTTTTTTCAATACTGCCGTCCAAGTGCTTTACGGTGACCTCCGCAGGCTTCTCGCTTATTCTGTTGGGAAGACCGACGATCTCCTCCGCGCAATGCAGAAAAGTATTTCTGTCGTGCCCAACGCCGATAAGCAGAATATATCCGAAGGAATCGTATATCTTGCCGTAACAGCCGTAAGGACTCGTGGAGGTATGAACGTCGTTATCGCAGGCAATAAACTCGTCCGTAAGAAAATCGTTGCCGAACACCGCCATTGAGTGCGTGGGGTGCAGGGTTCGGCGTGAATCGGGATGCGCAAGTGCAAGATTTGAAAGAGTGCCCACACAGCTTTTGCCGTTTACTACGTCAAGGGTGGGATGCTTATTCTCAATAAGATTCACCCAAGTATGTGTGGGAAAGGTAAGAGTACCGCCCTCTGCGGTAAAATACTCGATAAGAGCATCAAGAAGTCCCTCTCCCCTGCCCTCAACCTCCCCGACGGAGCGCAGGGAAGAATGTATATGCACCACGCTTCGCCTCGGTGCCTTCATATCGGTAAGATGCTTTATAATATCGGTCTTCGTGTACATATCCCACCGCCAAAAAGTTTTTTATTATTCTATCACGTTTTCATTATAGGGTCAATATAAATCGGAAAGACCCGAACGAAAGAGAAAAAAAGACCACCTCCCTCGTCGGAGGGAGGTGGCAAAACCAAAGGTTTTAACGGAAGGAGAAATCCGAGAAAAACATCTCTTGCAATCTCTCCTTCCACCACTACGTGGTCCCCCTCCCTCGTCAGAGGGAGGTTTAACGTTCGGTAAAAAAAAAGCGGCGGTGCTTTCCGGCACCGCCGCAACATATCATCATTTGTACTCTCCGAAAACAAGGATTTCTCTCGTATTTATGGTATTGTACATCGTGGTCTTATCGTTTCTTCCGTTTATAACACCTATTCTAACGTATACACCGTCAACCATCGCCATATCAAAAAGACATACGGTGGCAGTGGTATTTCCGTTCCAAGGATCAACGAGAGACTTTGAATCACTGCAAGCAACTATCTCCTCTCCGTTTACCCTATCCCAACAGGCAGATGGAACGATCACCCAATCCACGCCATTTGAACTTACGTATACGTCTGCAGTGCCCGGGAAGCCCTGTAGGTTGCCGGAGGCAAATCCAATAGCGTTAAAAGTACACTCGCGCCCGAAATTCAAGGTTATCAAGGCACGGTATTTTCCGTTTTCCGATGGTTTTCCGTAAACATCGTAAAGAACATCGTCAAATATAAGATTGGCCATCATGCTTGAGCCCCAATGTCCGTTTACAAGGTTTTCTATCGCCTTGGTATAACCCTTTGATTCGGGGTTCATTCGCTCAACGCCTATAACCGAAACTCCGTACCCGATATCAGATATATCTGCCTTTTGCGCATCGCTCAGTCCTTTCACAGAATACTGTACGGACGCTATCTTGTTTTTAGTGCCGAGAATACCACTAAAGCTCTTGCCGTTTGGATATTTCCCTCCGTTCAACACAGATATAAGCGGTGCATCCGGGAGCTTTTTCAGATTTTTCATCATAGAGGTATCAGCGGTTATGCTGACCACTCCCTCGGAATTCATTTTATACTCTTCAGGTATGGAAGGCGTTTCAAACACCGCCCTGCCTGCCGCCTCACGAAGCAGTTTTGCTTCAGCCGCAGAGAGCTTTGCGTTGTACTCCACTTCAACAGGATCAACTCCGAAAATTCTTGCGAAAATGGTTGCCGCCGCAAGGTAACTGCCGCTAACGGAGGGATGATAAAGATCGGAGGCATAGAGCTCTATTGAACGGGAATTGGTATACACATCAAAAAAGGCAAGGCCCGTATAAGCCACGGGAATGTCAAGCTCTCTGCCGATAGCCTCACTTGCCGCGGCAAGTGCCCAAGTCATGCTTTCGTTGGTCATATTAAGATCGGCAAGATCTGCAGATCCCGTTTTTCTTCCCCAGGTGGAGTAAAGCACGGGAGTTGCTCCCGCAGCCCGTATCATCTCCGTAAGAGCTCTCACACCGTCATAAAACTTCCCCACCTCGGTTACCGGGCGAAGGCTTTGCTCCTGAATAACGACGTAATCGTATTTTCCGTAGTTTGACGGGCCAAGCCTTGCCGCGACCTGCGCGCCGAAGGTATCGCTTTTATTGGCGAAGCCAAGCAAGGTATGCCCGCCGTTCAAAACCGTGGACACCTGAACTTTATAACCTGCGGCTCTTGCAAAGGGCAGGAATATTTCTGTGGGCATGCTGTTGTTTTTGGTATAGCTGTTGCCTATAAATAAAACGGAATAAGTTTTATCCTTCGGTAACGGTGCCGAAAAGGAAGGCCCCGGCGCTTCAGTTACGGCAACGCTTTCAGAACCTTCGGTCCCATCTGCGCCCTCCGTGGTGAGCGATGTTTCGGTTTTATCGGTAGTTTCGGCAATACCGTCTGCCATCGGCTGATTTCCTGCACAACCGGTAATAAGCAAAAGCACCGTAACAAGCGCAAGAAGAATACAGAATGATCTTTTCACTTCATTCCTCCAAGCATCCTTATTTGGCTTGATAATAACACAAATCGGCATTGAAGTCAATATCAGGATCGACGTGCTGTAACACGGCACACAAAGCACCTACCCGTTGTTAACTCCCGTCTCCGTGTCAATATACCATTTTGCCTGTGCGCGGTACATTTCCGCATAATAACCGTTATTCTTCATCAGCTCCGCGTGGCTTCCGTCCTCCACGATCTTGCCGTCGCGGAACACAAGCACCCTGTCCACTATACTCGTGATTCCAAGACGGTGGGAGACCATTACCGTGGTTCTGCCGCCGGTTATGCTCGCGAAATTTCGGTATATATCCGCCTCGGCTATTGGGTCAAGTGCCGCTGTTGGCTCGTCCAGCACCATTATACGAGCCTTGTTACGCCACAGCGCTCGGGTAAGGGCAAGCTTTTGCCATTGACCGCCCGAAAGATCGTTTCCCTTCTGTGCAAAATTACCTATCTCCTCGTCAAAGCCGTTATTCTGCTCCTTTACGCACTCCGCAAAGCCCGTAAGCTCGCAAAGCTTCCAAAGAACCTCGTCCTCGTTTTCCTCTTTTCTGTCGGGGTCGGACACCGTGATATTGTGGCGCAGAGTTGCATCGTACTTACCGAAGTTCTGAAATACCGCAGAGATCGTTCGCCTTGCCGCAGTCACGTTTTCCTCAACGTTGGATCCGCCGATCTTTACCTTGCCGTTATCAGGAGAATACATACCGCAAAGAAGGCTTACAAATGTGGATTTTCCGCTTCCGTTTTCGCCGACTATCGCAACGCACTCCCCATCCCTGATCTTAACGTTTACGTTATGAAGTATCTGACGTTCCGTTCCGGGATACGTGAAGTCCACGTTTTCAAATTCTATGCTTCCCTCCTCCCGCGGCTCTGCGGCTGTATCCCTTGTTTCCTTTCCCAGCTCGTCAAGTGAGAAAAAGTCGCGCATATAGGGAATATCGGAAAGAAACAACCCCCCGCGCACCAAAAGATTGGAGGTAGCATTCTGAAACTGCTTTGCAAGGGACATGGTAAGAGTAAATGTACCGAGTCCCAACAGAGGATCCTCATATATTCTTGCGGCTGTAATAAGCAGCACCGCAACGTAGACAAGATTGCGGATAAGATCTGCTGCTCCGTTTATCAACACGTGCTTACGGGTAACTGCATTTTTCTTTCCCGTATAATCATCGCACAGCTCGCGGAATTTGCACTTCAGATAGTCAAAAATACGGAAATGACAGATATCGTTAAAGGGATTGTGCCTTGTGAGAATCTGCATATAATGGATAACCAGCGCGCCCTCCATCATATACTTTACGTTTTGCACGTAAGTTTCGTCCCTCTGGATATAAGAAAGCACTGCCGCAGGGATCGACGTAACGAAAAGCATTATCGCAAGGACCGGAGCAACGCCCCAAAGCAGAACGAGAATGCTGATAAACGTAACGAGCAGCTGAAGCCATCCGATAATGCTCTGTATGCTTCCCGCAACGCGGTTGCCTGCATAAGTGGTTGCAAAATGCACCTTTTGCGCAAATTCGCTTTGATTTTCTATGTACTGATACTTGATATCGCAGGTCACGTCAACGATGTGCTCGTTAAGATATTTTTGTGTGCGTATGCTGTCACAGCCTCTGCTGTAATCGGAGATAACTCCGAAGCACACCTGAACGATATGAAGAAGTATCAGCGCGCCGAAAAGCCACAGCACGCGGGGCATCTCGTATTCGCCGCCCGTAGCCATTGTTTGTATCTCGTCGGTAAAAAGCCTTAACACCGAGGAAATCAGCGCGGGAACGAAAGCAAAGGCAAAGCCAAGCAGGGCAACGATCAAGGAAAGAGGAGTTTTTGTTTTAAGGCTGACCGCAAGCGCCTTGCGTATAACGCGGAGATTTTCCTTCAGAGAAAGCTTTTCTCTTTCTTCCCGTATTACGTGCAGGTCATGAGAGAAAACAAGCTTTGGCGACTTACTCTTTTTCATCCTCTACTCCCTCCTTCTCATACCATTTTGCCTGTTCACGGAAGAAACGGGCATAGACTCCGTCCTTTTGCATCAGCTCCTCGTGAGTTCCGTCCTCAACGAGTCTGCCTCCGTCCATAACGAGAATTCTGTCTGCAAGACGTGCAAACCCCACCCGATGCGAGATAAGCACGGACGTTCTGCCGTCTATCTTCTTCTTTATTTCCTCAAATTGCTCCATCTCCGCAATGGGGTCAAGAGCGGCGGCGGGCTCGTCAAAGATCATTATGGGCGCCGCGCTCATGTGGGTACGGGATATGCAAACGCGCTGTGCTTCTCCTCCCGAAAGAGCAACTCCGTCGGGCCGGATATGGCGGTGGAGCCAGGTATCTATTCCGCTGTGCAGACGGCTTACTACCTTTTCCGCACCACCCGCACGTATCGCCTCTCTTATGCGCTCCTCGTTGTCTATTTCCTCCACACAGCCGTACCCGACGTTATCACGCAGGCTGGAGTGGAAAATAAAGCACTGCTGAAAGAACACGCCGATCTGCTTTTTCACGTCGTCGTATCGGTATTCCTTTATGGGATGACCGTAAAACAGCACCTCGCCCGTTTGCGGACGGTAGCTGTCAAGCATAAGATTCGTAAGGGTCGTCTTTCCGCTGCCGTTATATCCCACAAGGGCAATATTTTCGCCTTTCTTTATTTTGAAGCTGATATCCTTAAGCACCGGCTTTTGCGGATCGTAACCGAAGGTCACGTTCTTGAATTCATATACGGTATCGCATTCGGGATCAAGCTCGCGGGGATCTTCCGCATCCTTTCTTTCGGGGGCGGAAAACAGAAGTCTGCGCTGGCGCGAAAGCTCAAAAAGCGCCCAGGATATTTCTCCGATGCTTTTGGACATACCGGATATTGCGCCCGAAAGACTTCCCGCAAGAGAGTATACCATCAGGAAAACGTCCGCAGTCATTTTTCCCTTTGCCACGGCAAAGATAGAATAAAGTATCAACGCCGCCATACACAAATAGAAAACGAGCCCCGCAACGAACGGCTGTACCGACTTTTGCCTTGAACGCTTTTTATCGTGTTCTTCAATATAGGAATAAGCGGCTCGCCACTGCTTTATAATATCGTCCTTGGATTCGTATATGCGAACCTCCTTGGCAAGACCGGGGTTCTTCGGCATGGTCTGATAGTAATTTGCGCGTGCGCGGGCTCTGTCGTATATCTCATACTTTTCGTGCATCTTATCCGAGCAACGGATATTGTATATGACGATAAAGATCATATATGCGGCGGCAATACCGCATATTACGTAAGAAACCGACGCCGCGACCGCAAGCAAGGAAACGGAGGATATTATCTGACCCGAGAGCGCCACAAGTCCCGTCATAAAGGAATTAAGGGTGGAGTACTTCATAGAAGTGGATTGCATCTCGTCGCGCACTGCTTTATCAAGGAGGTATTCGCGGCTCACCTTCTGCCGCTTATTCATAAACTCCTCGCCCATCCCGTAGTAATAAGTATCGTACATCATCATGTAGATAAGATCCTGATTGACACGGGCAGAAAAGCCGTTTACTGCTATAAAGAGTCCGAGAAGCAGTATGCTTCCCGCAATATCCGAAAATTCTCCCTTTCCCGTTGCAAGGAAGACGGAAAGCACGGATATTACGTTGCGGTTAAGCACGAGCACTATCGCGGGCAATACGGACAGAACGATGCTTGCGGTAAGCCACGCAAGGAAGACCTTTTTATTTATCCTCCAAGCTGTTTTGAATGCAAAAACCGCAGAATCAAGCTTTTCGCGCATTTTATCACCTCCGTTTTTCAGATAACAAAATAATTATATCAAAAGCAGTATATCAAATCAAGCAACTGTCAGTTTAGATAACGAAGCAAAACGCCGCAGTTCCCATGATCTTACAAGGGAACTGCGGTTCTGTTCGTTACTTTATATGAGCTATAGCTCCATCTATGCCGTCGATGCCGTGGCGGAAAACGTCCCACTTTCCCTCGTACCAGCGGAGTATCTCCAGGCGGAAGGCGGTGGGCCAGGCGGGAAGCCACTGAGAGGGCATAAAGGGCGGAACGCCGTGGCGTCCCCAGCGGGTATGGAATATTGCCTCGTCCTGACTGCCTGCGGGGCGTACTCTGCCGTTTACGTACATGGTTCCGTCGGAGATGCACTGGCTTGCGTTTGCGTAGAAGACAAGCGCTTTTTCGCGCCACTGCTTCTTGCCCGTTATCTCGGAAAGATGCAGGAAGGATATTACGTCGCGGAGGGCGTACTGATCAAGTGCCTGATGGGCAGTGCTTACGGAGGTAGAACCGAAGGTATCGTAGCCCATCTTGCCGAGCACGGAATCCTTTGGATATTCTATGGTGTAATGCATAAGCCAGGTTGAGAGGTAATGGGCGATGTTCTCGGAGGCGGTGATATACTTTTTATCCCCCGTCATATCGTAAAGCGCGAGAGAATCACGAAGCAGAGGACTTGCGGACTCCTTATCTATGCAATAAGTATCAAGGGCGCCTGCAGTGGTAAATCCGTCGCGCTCCAAAGATCCGTAATAGTAATCAAAGGCACGAACGGCGGAATCGTAGTACTTCTTATCCCCTGAGCGCTGATACGCCTGAAGCATGGGAAGGATAAGGAAGCAACCGATAGTTCCCTTTGCGGAAATAACGGTTCCGTCCGCTCTCCAATTCTTTGCGTATCTTCCCTCCTCGTTTTGCTGAGTAATGGCAAAATCAAGAATGCCGTACGCGGCGTCAAGATATTCGGGCTTGTCTATCCCCGCCTTCTTTGCAAGGTCGTACGCTTCAAAATAATTCTCCGCACCGCCGCCGCTGTTGCAGGCGTCGATCTGCAGCTGAACTACTCCGTTTTCATCACGGCGGAATTTTGCCTTGCCGTACCCCTTATGGTCCTCGTACTGTGCTTCCCCCAGCTGCCAGGGATCGGGCTCGTAATCGGGGGGATATACCTTTTTGCGCCAATCACCGTAGTCTATCGTAGCATCAAGCAGACCGCACTCGCGCTTGCCGTATTTGAGCCAGGCGTCGTGAGCGCCGATACCCATCTCAAGGGCTTCCTTATCCCCCGTCTGCAGATAATGGTATATCATTGCGTTTGCCATGGATGCGGACTGACCCACCCAGCTTAAGCCGAAACGACCGTTATTCTTCTGATAGGTCCAGTTACCGCGAAACCACTGGGTACCGCTTACAAAGCCGCTGAAGCCGTCCTGCATCTTCTGATACAGATAACGGGTATAGGTAATTCCAAGCTCGTAGATGCGCTCCGGCTGCATAGGCACGTCAAGAGCGTGACCGTAATAGCGCCACGCAAAATCAAGAAGACCGTCGTAGCGGATAGGCTTATCCTCATAGGGATACGCAAGGATTATCGCAGTAAACGACCTGCGGGGTCTTCCCTCTCCCTGATACGCATCTCCCCAGAAATGGCGTTGCAAGGTCTTTGGCTTTTCCTCCTCAGGATATATGACCACGTGCTTTTCCGCATCTCCCTCACGGTATAGGGAGCAAGCAGTGTCCTCTCCCGCCTCTGCCATAAGAGCAACGGAGCCGAGGGGCGTTGCGGAGAAGGTGCAGGAGGGTATGGTAACTCTGTGCCACGCAAAGGACCAGGGCGTGCCGTCCTCTGCGCGGTCACCGACGTATTCGGGCGTACTTCCCCATCCGTTGCCGTTGTAGCTGACGGAGGGAACCATCGTAAAGGTAGGAAGGGCGCAGGTGGTAAGCTCCATTCGCATATTCACGAGAGGCTCGCTTACCTTGCGGGTCCACAAAAAGGCGGCATCCGAAAGACGGGCAAAGCTATCCTCCGCTCCCTTTACGGGAACGACGCAAGCCACGGCAACGCCGTCTACTTCAACGGCGTAGCTATCCGCTTTTTTTACTATTTCTGCACTCATATTAAGTCTCCTTTTCAAAGTCCGATCTCTCTGATGAATAATTCCGCCTCGCTTGCCGCATCCCCCGATACGGCGGATGCAAGCTTTAATTCGTTTGCAGTGGTCTTCATTCTACCCGTTTTCACCATCAAAAACATACGGTAGATCCAGAAGAACGGCAACAAAAAGGGGTATTTTTTCAGCTTGGGAAATCTGGGAGACATTGCCGAAAGCGGCGGGAAAGCCCTTGAGATCACGTATCCGAGCTTGCCGCCCTTCTTTCCCTTTTGTGCCGCAAAGCCGTTTTCAAGAGTTCCGTAAACGCCGCCGCGCAATATGTAATCTGCCATTTGCAAGGTAATGCCGTCCGCCTCTGCTCCACAGAGCCAATATTCGGAAAGCTTGCGGCAGGAGTTGGCAAATTTCAGCAGCCCGGCTTTTTTCAAAAGGGAATCCCTCTTCTCGTTGCTGTGCTCAACGCGGTTTTCAAGTATCCACATATCGATAAAGGGACGTATGCCGCAGCCGCCGTGCTCAAAGTGCTTTGCCATATGAGCCAGGTGGTAGAGATAGAAGGTCTCGTCGGTCATCAGCTTGCGATAGCCGCCCTCGTTTGCGGAAAGTGCGCAGTCCCAAACCCCCGCAAGCACTTCGCGGGATGCCTGCGCATAACTATCCTCCACAAGGTCGAAGTGCAGCTCAATATGCACGCCCGACGGACTGTACAGGGAAACGTCGTGGGTCCATCTGCCGCCCTCTTTGTAGCCAAGCTTTTCAGTAAGCACCGCAATTCCCTTTTCAAGATCCGCTTCCTTTACCAGCACGTCGATATCGCCTGAGCTTCTCATCCACGGCTCGGGATAAAGCTCGCGGATAACGGAGCCCTTCAGCGGCATAAAGGGTATCCCTGCGGCTTCAAGGGTCTTGCACACGCACTGAAGCTCATAGTTTAACTGCTCGTATCTGTACGCGGCCTTGAATATTTCATTTTTATCATCTGCTCCCCCAAGGCCGCTGCGGTCAAGTCCGTAGGCAACCAGGTGGGCAATGTCGTGGGCGGAGGCAAGCTCCTTAAGCTTTTCTATGTCCGCACCGCGCACCGTCTCTTTTTCCGCCGCCGTAAGCTCATAGCCGCACACGGCAGAACGCAAAATCAAAAAGAACACGTTCAATAATCTATCCATATTCATACGGCTACCTTACAAAAATCAGTTATTGGATACCGCAATATTCCAAAAATGCCTCAAAGCTTTCAAAAGTAGGCTTTGAATTCAAAAAATCATTAACTATTCTGTCTGCATCATCAGCAGCGCGTACAAACATACCGGGATAAGCGTCTATCGTTTCCTTCGTGTGAGGCATATACAATTCAATATACGAGTCGCACATTTCCTCAACAGTAGGTCTCCTGCCCGTGCGTTCGTAAATAGCCAATGCGCATCTTTTTGCATCATCCGCAACTCTCTGCTTGGATTTGTTGTAAAACTCCTCCAAGGTGCACACTACTCTTGCGGGATTTCCCGCGATAACAACGTTATCAGGGAAAGTTCCTTTTACCACGGCGCCTGCTCCCACTATACAATTATTCCCGATAGTCGTTCCCATCAAGATAGTGGCGTTCTGACCGATAAAAACGTTATCGCCAATCTTTACGGGCAAAGCACCGCCAACGTATTCGCCGTAAACTCTGGCAGGAATACTTCTGCTGTAATCGTGTGTTAATATGGTAACACCGCTTGTTATCTTGCAATAATCGCCAATGGTCAATATGTATTTTCTGTTCACGTCGATCATCGTGTGGTTAGGGGAAAATACCTCCGTGTGTTCACCGATCTCCACCCCGCACTTGCGAAGCCAATTCTTATATGCCTCACCGGAATAAGAATGAGGGAATACCAGTCTTTTTAACAATTGCTTAAACATAATGCACCCTTTTAATATTGATATTTTAGTCTGATCACAGCTCAGGCAAACCCAAAGTATATACTTTTAAGATTGCGGAGAGCACGGCGCTGCCATTTTCATCTTTTCAAGATTTTTTTGACGTAATACTTAAGAGCGTATAACCTACCGAAGTATGAATCTATTGCCTTTTTATATCCATTTTTGAAGTACACGGCCATAAACTCGCCCCGACGTTCATTGGGCAGGCTGGGCGCTCGCAACGGAGGCTGCATTACGTCGTCTAATGAAACCGGCATTGCCATAACGCGGTCACTTATCTCACCAAACACTTTTTCACCCACATCAGTATTAACGAAAACGAGAGATACGCCTTCATTACTGCCAAAATCGGGATATATCTTATCTATTCCCCTGCAATCAGCAATGGTAAGATCTCCCGGGCGCAAAAGATTGGAATATCTGCAGCTATGACAGGAGGGTCTGTTGGCTAATCTTGAGTAATATATTGACTTGTATAGATCTACGTAAGCATTAGAGTGAACCAACCTACCGTTTTTAAAGGTAGCCGTGGACTTATTACTATGATATGTCCACTGCTTGGGACGAAAGCTATAATCAACGCACTTTGAATGATTCTTGTGCTCAAGAAGTTTTATGTGTTCAAGAAAAAGAAGTGGCGACGAAACACCGTAACAAATCAAATCAACACAGATCAAATTGGGATAATAACTACCGAGGTAGTACTTTAAGCCGTCCACCTGGCAAGGCGTGCCGGAAAAAAGGACCCTTCTTCCCTCTTTCAGATCTTTTTTTACAAGGCTGAAGGAGTTCCCAAGACCGCTTTGCACGTATTTGGAGCCACGCATTGCGTTTCTTTCATCAACAGACTCTGCTCTGATGTGTCTGACAACCATGTTTTCATCAAAAGCCGCTCCGTAAACAACGCCGCCCTTCTCCAGCACATAATCGGAAAAAGCAGTAAACGCGCCTCCGCTGGTGCTGTTTTTAAGTACTTCCTTATCCTTATGCTTTAAGGCATACGCCTTTTTGACGTTGCTTTCGTATTCCTCGGGACGCACGGCAACGGGACAGGTCTTTAAGCAAAGTCCGCACGAAACACAAGCGTCTTCATCAATTTTTGGGTATTTAAAGCCTTCGGCATCCTCCACCATGCTTATAGCTTTCTTGGGACACACGGACGCACAAGCCGTACAACCGCAGCAATCAGCCCTATCAACGATCTTTATCAACTCTTTTTCCTCCGCGCAACAATAGAAAGTACGCGCCGCGCAACCGACAGAAAGCTATTTTTATCGAAGGCAAACGTAGTTGCAGTTACTATGATAATCGAATATACTCCGTAGACGACCGCCAACACGACCCACTCGCCAAAGCTTTCAACGGAATAGTCCAATATAAACGACGGAAGCGCAATCAGCGCAATATTAACGAACACCGCAAGCATACGCAAAACGGTTTTCCAAACGGATGCCTGTGTTATATATTTGGGAGTAAAGAACAGCAGATCAACGGTTCTGCAAAAATTCGAAAGACAGGAACCCAAAATTATACCGACTATGCCCCACTTCAATCCCAAAGCAACGCCGGCAACTATTATGATCAGTCCTTGAGCCGTTACGCGCCAACGCGTTTCTTTATACATACCTGCGGAAATGATAAGCATACTCTGAGGGGTCTTTATATTGTACAGCAATCCGTTCAGCACGATAACGAACCCCAAGGCGGGATAAATATAATTTGCGTCCGTAAGTCCTGCGGTATAGATTGAAACAAACGGCATCATAAGAACGAAGGTCAAGCCATAGGTGACTGACAGTATGTAATAATAAGCTACCTCAAATTCGCCGACCGTCTTTTTTAAATTTTCTTTTTCTCCTCTTGCTATCAGATCACCGAATCCCGCAGGCAATCCCGAAATAAACACGCCCAATACTCCGTTGATACCGGTTATTACCATATTGTAAACGGAGTATACGCTTACGGTCACCAAGTTCAGCAAGACCGTTGCCAATACCGTGGGCGCTCCCGCCTGTATCATGCCCAATATCTGCTGATAGATAACGTCCCAGCGCTTATTCATAGAGCTCTTATCGGGAACGGCGGTTTTATCAATATACGGGTAATTTTTCTGAGAGTACAAAGATATAAGCGCAACCTTGATCACTGCGGTAACGGTCACACAAGCGTAAAGCAGAACAACGTCGACCCTACCTATAGCAAGGAGGCAAATGATCAACGTTCTGAGAACCGTATTTACAATGCCGACGATAGATATAACGTAATTCCTTTGGTCGGCGTTCAGGAGAACTCGGTCTCCCGATACAAAGAAAAAATCAGTACAGCCGTTAACGCCGAGCAGCAAAGTCAAAACGAAAATCGTTGAAAAGCTCAGTGTTTCGGAAGCGCTAAGCAAGCCGTATATAACAGCAAGCGCAAGTATTCCGCACGAGAACAGATAACCCGCTTGTCTGTAGCTGTTCCTTGCGGCAACGACGATACTGCTTATTTTGCCGCGATCTTCATCCGCCAACGGCTTATAAAGAGAATATATGGCGGCGCCGCCGATACCCGCTTCAACTAACGTTATATATGAAATGAATTGATTCAACGAGCTTACAAGACCGTTTATCTCCGAGCCGTAAGCGGAGATCATCAGTCTCGGCGTTATCATACCCGCAACCATAACTACGATCTGAGATATCATAGAAGTTACGGAGTTCAAAGCAAATTTTTGAGTACGGTTCATTTTTCTCCAAAACCTTTTATCACTCTGTCAGGACAGTGCGCAAAAAATCCGCGGAATATTTTTTATGTTTTTCAAGGAGCACGTCCACGGATTCGTAATCGACAGCTTTATCTGTCAACTCGTTTTCATCAACTATTCTTTCGGTCAATCCCAGCATTTCTGTGAGATTCACCAATCTTGAATTGGTATCAGAGGAGAACTCTACATAAAAATCTGTATGCATAGCAACTGAAATAGCGGTTCCGTGGAATGAGTTGGTAAACACACATTCCGCATCATCCACAAGGCGCAGAAACTCCTTTGGCCCCACGCCAAACGCAGGATGCTTCCGCGGATCAAAGCGTTCTCTCATTCGGCAGCCGATGGTAACCAACTCCAGACCGTAGCGCTCGGCATACTCCGCAGCGCGTTGATACAGTCCGGGGCTTGGCTTGATAGAATAAAACAGCACGTATTTTTTATTGCGGCGCACGGAGCCCTCAAGACTGCGCAAATAATCGGCATCCACCAGCAACGTTGGGTCCAGCACCAAAGACGCATCCCGCCCGGTAAGCTTTTTGACAAGCTCAGCGCCTTGCCTTTCCCGCACGCCAAGATAAGAAAATGCACCAAGCAATTCCGATATTCTTGCTTCGTCCTCAGAAGGAACTCCCGTATATCCGAAGCTTGCGGCATACGATGCTTTTTTTGAAACATCGTTGCAAAACTCCAGATAAAAATTCATATCGTTTCCCGTAACCACTGGATTCCAGACCTGATCGCTGCCAACTATGATCCTGTCATAACGACGTTCTACAGCTCGTAACGTTTCTTCCGAGAACGACGGAGTCTCCGGGAACATCTTAAGCTCTTCTTCAAACCGCTTGAACGATGGCGCAGCATCTTTGATGAAAAAGAACGAAAGCAGCTTAATGACGATGCTCCTCGCCGTTAATTTGTGTTTGATCTGATGGTTTACCTTGTCAGAAACGTAATTGATAATCTCTACATCATGCCCCATACTCTCCACCGCGTGATAGAGCGATCTCATCTGCAACATGGCTCCAAGGCTTGGTGAATGGGGGAAGGTCAGAATTCCAACTTTCATTTTACCAACTCTCCTATATCGTCCGGTTTCATTTTCCGTTAGCAGGTGCAGGCTTGGTCTTGGTTTTTATGCGCTGTAATCAGCCCCACAAAGACTATCGGGAACATAAAGTTAATCAAGCCCGCAGCAGGAACAGTGCTCAAAATAACAAAAACAACAAGAATGGGGAGCAGGTCACTAAAACAGTAGCTTTTAAATGATCCTTTTCCGCAGGACAAGGCAAACGCAGCAACAAGCAAAAACAGCACTATCCCGCCACCGAAGAAGAACTGCAACGGTGCGCAGTGAACGTTACAATTAAACAGCCCCACTCCGAACAACATCGTAATCAGATTATCGTCCCATTCTCCGAAAAACTTAACGATCAGATCAATGCGACCGTTACCGGATGAAAGATCGGAGGATCTGAATCTGTCGGATATCAATGCAAGAACGTCAGGCAATGTAAAGGTCACAACGATAACCGTTATAATTGACAGCGCTATCACCGAAAGCGTTCCCTTGATATTATTCTGGGATAACAGATAAAGCGCTACCCACGCCACGAACACCAATACAAATGCTCTTGATAAGCCTATCAAACATACAACGAGACTTGTGGCAAGAAACACTGCAAGCGCGGTTTTCGTTAAAAACTTAGTCTTTTGATCAAGCATCAGCGGTACTCCGATGGCAACGGCAGCCATGCTGAACGCGCCGTAGAAGTTCGGGTCAACGCTTACGTTCATAATACCCTCTTCAACGTAATCAACGTTTCCGGAACCCAAACGGAAGCCAACGGACAGCAGGTCGGAGAACTGATAGACGTTCAAGGTACTCTTGAGCATTATAAAGCCAAGCGCGGCCACGCCCGCAGAATACAGAACCGTCATTGCCTTCGTATCAAGCTCTCCCTGATATGAAAAGAGCATCAAAACCACAATAATTCCGGGAATAAACATCATAGGCACGATCCCGGTATAACCCGTAATCAAATTCTGACACAGCATAAAGGCGCATATAAAAATCGCGCAGAAAAAGCTTGATGCTTTGAATTTGAATTTATTCAGACTAAGTACCAGACGCGCAAGCAATACGATGGTCATATAGTTTCCGGGCATACCGACGTACAGAGGAAACAAAAAGCAAAAAAGACATATAAGGTCCCCTATGCTCATTGTGAGTGCACAAACACCCGTCAGCAAAACAAAAACGTATTTGTTTATTCCAACGCCGTAAGAGTCTCTTAATAACAGCAAAAAGAAGAATACCAGACTCCAGAACGCCAGAAACGCGTATCTGCGCTTTTCACTTTTCAAATTATGTTTTTCGTTGATCGCTCTATTCATATTATCAGCCTTTTCGTCTTATTTACATATCTCCGCAAACTGATTCATGCAAACCGATCTTTGCGGTTTGATATCATTGTTAAGCTTCGGTGGGTTTTCCGCAGCCTCACGTATCATACCGTAAATCGAGTCCTCGTCATTTTCGCATACGACACCGATATTTCTGCTTTCCACAAGCTCAACGGCGGAAAGCGTTTTCGTGGTCAGGATAGGGACTCCCAGGGTAAGAGCCTCATCAAATACCATCGGCGCCGCCTCGTGAAAGGAAGGCAGCAGAAAATAGTCCGCATTTTTGACGTAACGGTAAGGGTTAAGCTGTTCTCCCTCAAGGAAGATACTGTCTTCCATTTTGCGTTTTTTTATCTCGTCAATCAAGGCTTGCTTCTGAACTCCGCCGCCGATAATATGCCATTCCGCTTCGTATCCTTCGTTTTTCAGTTTTTCAAACAACGCAACGCAACGAAGCAATCCTTTTTCGGCGCTGAGCCTTGCCACGGTAACGAAAGCCGTTTTGGTATATTTAACGGGATCTATATCGGCAAGACGCAGAATCTCGTTACAGTCGCAGAAGTTGTAAACCGTGTAAACCCGCTCGGCAAGCTCAGGCATTATTTCGGCAAATCTTTTTCCAACGCTGTGCGAAACGGCGGCAATACGGTCGAATTTTTTATATAAGTTTCTGTTTCCCCTTGTGTTTCCGTCGTATGCACCAAAATCGCAATGCACGAAGGTGATTTTGCGCTTTGCCGAAGTACACTTAAGTACTATTTCGTTCGTAAGATTGGAGAAAGCATGGTCACCTATGGGCTGAGAATACGATATCGCCACGTCATAATCTTCCCCGATTCTGCCGATCAGCTTGCAAAGAAGATAAGCAGGAAAAGTCTTGGAGAAAAGCTTGCTCCACATCGAGAAAACAGCCCGCAAGAAAAAGTACTTAAATCCGAACGTTTTGCACGCCACGGCAGACAGACACGACGTCGCCGCATATTTATTTTCGGAAATCACTCTTATTTCCGGCGGGATTCCTTTGGCATAAGCTCCATTGAGACTACAACAAAAGAGAGATACCTCGTATTCGCCCTGTTCGGCAAGTGCTTTCAGCAATTCCAACAGAGACTTTTGTATTCCGCCTACGTGCATATCGACAGAAACAATCAAAATTCTTTTCACGATTTTCCTCTCCTTAAGAGACAATCAAAAACTTACTTTTCCGGATTATCCGCAATTCCCTCCGGTCTTTCCGTAGTATCGCGCATAACGAGAAACTCGTTAACGAGGGGGCACATTTTATAGCTTACAGCCTTGTGACGAACACAAGCATGACTTTTTTCATTTTACCGTCCTATTACTGATTCAAACCCAGCATTATGATTTTTTCCGAGATTCTTTCAATATACGCTCTATGATTGTAATAAGTGGAAAAAGCGGTTTGGCATTTATCCTTAATCTCGCATGCCGTAACGTTTTTTTGCATGTGAGCCAATATATTTTCGACACCCGTTTCAATGTCGTTCAGATCGCACACTATGCCAAAGTTCAATTCGGAATCATATTCAGCAAACGACTTTATTGCGCTGCTGTAAATCGGAATAATACCGTTTGACAGATAATTAGACAGCTTGGTAGGGGTTGCAACGTTATTTATGGGATTATCTTCCCTTAAAACGAATCCGTATTTTATACCTCTTATTCTTTCGGAGAGCTCCTCGGGGCGAACGAAATCCACCTCATAGTTCTTTACATCATATCTCTTGATCAGCGAGATCGCCTGTTCCCGATTCTCCGTAAATACCAGAAGCCGCGTTTTATATCCGGAACGTTTTTCAACCACCGAATAGACTCTCACAGTCTGTTCAAAGCATTGCCACGCCTGAAGCCCACCCAAATACACAAAACTGTTCTCGGTATATTTCTCATCAAAAAATGCACGATCTTCGATTTGCAACTCATTGAAGCAAGGCATTATAAAGGATTTGCGGCTCAAGTCAAGTCTGTATTTTTTTTCATAAAACCGTTTCATTTCATCAGATACAAAAAACAAAAGACTTGCACTCTGCATCACTTTTTTTTCAATAAAGGAGAGTATCCTGAACCTAAACATGGAATGATTGTTCATAAACGACTCTTCCGGCGCAATCCCCTGATACCACACACAATGCTTCTTAAATCCCCTAAGCATATATTTAATAGCAACAAGCGGAGAATCGGTTATCACAACCGAGCCTTTCTCCACGCAGTCTTTGGGAGATACGTTTCTGACGTTAAATCCTGCTCCCGTAAATGCCGAATCCAATATATCCATATATTGCTTTACAACGGGATGATAAGTAGAACGAACCACAACCGCTTTATTCTTTATGCCCATAATTAAAGCTTGAATTTCCTTTTCCAATATTTCGACAAAAGCCACCCGGGGATAAATTCAAGTACGTACAACCATTTAAGATTATCTATTTTCTCAAACGTTTCCCTCAAAGACACGGGGGCAAAAAACGAGGTTGCAATATACAGCAGCATATACTTTGCTCTTAATATCAGTTTAACCTCATTGCACAAAAAAGCCTTGGCATGCTCCATAGTTCCAAAAGGGTTTTGCAAACGGTATTTTCTTCCGGAGGCTGTTAAGCCGCCGTTTAGATATTCACATACGTAGATCCCCTTGGACAAATATACCAATTTATAACCGGCTCTGCTTATGGCGCTCCAAACAACAGCCTCCGACAAAAAACGCTCTCCCTCAAAAACGGGGAATTTGAAAGTCTTTAATACGTCGGTTCGATACACCTCAGCTTTATCACCCATTATATTTTGGTTCACTCTTACGTCCAGATAGGTGCCTATAATTTCTGCTCCGGGATACTCATCCCCAACAACGCGACCGTCTTTGTGAAGTTTGTAATATGAAATACCCGCAATTTCGGGATCGTCTTTAAACCCATCCCAATCCCGGACTATCGTATATATTGCATCGGGAGTAAGACTATCGTCACTATCCACGATAAAAGTCAACGGCGCCTCTATCCGGGCTATGCCAACGTTCAATGCAGTGTGCTTTCCGCCGTTTTCTTTACGCAAATATTCAATTCTGAATTTGTCCGTCTTAAAACCACGGCAAAGCTCTTCGGTGTTATCCGTGCTACCGTCGTCAACTATATACCAAACGAAATCGAAGCAGCTCTGGTTCAACAGGCTATCATAAAGCTCGCTAAGCAAGTGGGCTCTGTTATACGTAGGGGTAATGACTGCAACTGTTTTATTCAAAGCATCTCCTCCCTTCATTTATTTCACGTAAATATCCCATAGAACATTCCGATACGCACCCATATCGTTGATTTCCGAAAAGTAGTTTGCGGTATTATCGGATATTTTTTTACGGATCTGTGAGTCGGAGATTAACGAAATACAAGCCTCCGCAAGCTCATCGTCGGTATCGCACAAATAACCCGTTTCGCCGTTTTTGACAAGCACCCTTAATCCGTCCGTGGGCGTGCTGACGATCGGCACGCCAAGAGCCATAGACTCAAGAGCGCACATGGGAGTCCCCTCCCAGCGGGAGGTCATTATCATTACCTTTGCGTCACGCATTATTTTCAGCGGATTGGAATAAAAGCCGAGCAAATAAACGTTTTTCTCCAGGCCTTTCTCTCGCACAAGCCTCTCCACCGTTTCCTTAAGGTCTCCCGTACCGACTATCGCAGCCTTTACGTCCGGCTTTGCCAAGGCGACCTTTTGCAATACGTCAACGAGCCTCTCGGGATTCTTTTCGTAAGACAATCTTCCAACGTATACGATATCGTAATCGTACGAATCGGTGTCTGTCTGCATTCTGTCCTTAAGCTTATCAATGTCTACAATATTGCGAAGCACGGAGCTTTTCTTTTTGAAAAGCTTATGGAAGGCATATCCGTCATAGGCGCTTTGAGAAACCCAAAAAATATGGCTTGCCTTCATCGCCGCAATTAGATAAGCAACGGATTTCGCGGAAACACCTCTGGAATCGAAGGCGTTATTATGTATATGGGATATAAGCCTGATCTTGCCGCAGGCAAGCGCCGCAATAAAGCTTGCGCGCATATCGTGGGCGTGGATAATATCGGGCTTTTGCTCCTTAATCACGCGCCTTACCTCGGATACGGACGTCTTTTTTATCGGCACGAAGGTAACGCCGCGCTCGTCAAGCGCCTCCCTTATCTGCCCGTCGCGGCTACAGTATACCATCTCCACGTTCTTTTCATTTTTGAACATACCGACGATCTGACACACCACGTTCTCAGCACCCGAAAAGCGGTCGCTGTGCAGTAAATGTAATATCTTCATTGAGAAAACCTCAGCAAAAAATGCGCATACTTCACGCAAGTATACCATAACAGCATATCTGATTTATTATATACCTATATATACAAAAAGTAAAGAAGATACCAAAAAAATCTCCGCAATTTATCGGAATAACAGGAATTTTGCGGAAAAACGCATTTTCAACCTGCGTACCAAACAAAAACATACGCACCCGCTCAATGCAGGTGCGTATTTGCAAAGCTTACGCTTTTTATAATATCTTTTCGTAGATCCCACGCAGAGAGGCCGTAACGGCTTCAAGACCGAAGCTTTTCACCTTCTCAGCGTTATACTCTCCCATACTTTGACGAAGATCTCTGTCGGAAGCAAGCTTAAGTATGGCTTTTCTGAAGCCCTCGGTATCCTCGGGAGAGCATAGAATACCGCCCTTATCCTCGTCGATAAGATCGGTGTTTCCGCGTATCCTTGAAGCAACGCAGGGCTTACCGCAAGCCATAGCCTCCATAACGGACACGGGCAGACCTTCTCTTAAGGAGGGGAAAACGAATACGTCCGATGCCTCGCATAAAGCCCCCACGTCCGTCCTGAAGCCTAGAAGCTTTATTCTGTCAGCGGCACCAAGCTCCTCTATGAGACGAATGTGACTTTCCCTCAGATCACCCTCGCCCGCTATAAGATAGAAAAGATCGGAATCTGCTACCGCTCGGATAACGGTCTCGTGATTTTTGTTTTGATTCAGCTCCCCTACGGAAAGCAAAACGCAAGCATCCTCGGGAATACCAAGCTCCCTGCGCTTTTCGGCAACGTCGGTCGTGCCGCAAACAAAGCGGTCAAGATCAACTCCGACCCCGGGAACGTATTCCACCAGCTTTGCCTTCATTTTCCGTTTTGCAAGCTCGTTATCCTCGCGGTTTATGGTTATCAGCACGTCGGTCATACGTGAGCAAAGCTTTTCCACGGGGTAATACAGAAGCCGGTTAATAATGGGAGCTCCCTTGTAAAAGTGAAATCCGTGGGCGGTATACACTACCTTCGTTCCGTTCTTTCGCGCCTTACGGCAAGCAAGTCGAGTGACTACTCCGCCTACGGGGGTATGGCAATGAACTATATCGAATTTCACGGTGTCGATAACTGCCTTCAGCTGCTGATAAGCAGAAATGTTCTTCAGGCTGAACGGCGAGCGCTCAAAGGGGATATCCAGATAATGATCGCAATAAGGTATGTTGACGTCTTGGGGATCGGCAAGATCGTTCTTTGCCGCAACGTACGTCTCGCATCCCATATCCTTGAACATTTTCAGCGTGGGAATATGGAACACCAATATATGCCCTTGAAGCACCGTAGCGGTGATAAGTACCTTTTTCATATGATCCCTCAATTACGGTTACTTTGCGCCCTCGTGGCTGAATATGACCTTGACGGTTCTGAAAAGAATCTTAAGTTCAAATCCAATGGAACGGTTTTTTATGTACTCAACGTCGTACGTTACCTTTTGCTCGGGGCGTAGATCGTAACCGCCGTTCACCTGAGCCCAGCCCGTAAGTCCGGGTTTTACCTTAAGGCGCTGACGAAAGCCGTGAACGTGCTTCTCGAACTCTTTGTAAAAGATTTCTCTCTCGGGACGCGGTCCGATAAGAGAAAGCTCCCCCGTAAGGCATGCGCAAAGCTGCGGAAGCTCATCAAGCCTTGTTTTGCGCAAAAATGAGCCAAACTTGGTAATTCTGTCGTCAGAATCTCCCTGTGACCACTGTGCGCCTTCGTTCTCTGCATCAGCAACCATGGTTCTGAATTTAACAAGCATGAACTTTTTTCCGTTGAGTCCGAGACGCTCCTGCTTATAAAAAACGGGGCCCTTGGACGTGAGCTTGATAATGACGGCAATGACCAGCATCGGAAGAAAGCATATAAGCATTCCGAGAAGCGACAGAGCAATATCAAAGAAGCGCTTAACGAAGGAATAAAAAGGCTTTTTCTCTATTTCACCAAGATCTTCAATATAGTAATGCTCGTCAGGTTCGTAAGCAAACGGCATTATTACCGGTTCTCCGACTTGCGGCATCAATGAAACGTCCGTCGTTATTTCATTGTGTGTTTCGGTATTATTCATCTTAATTTTCCTTTTCACGACCAAAGGAGCAAAAAGAGATAAAACATTATTAAGGTCGAATTATGTGTTATCTTACCAATTATAAACCATAGTTACGAAAAAGTAAAGCATAAGTCGAAAAAGAAAACTGTTTTTTATGCGGGAATTATCTCCAGAGGAGCAAAAAATCTCTTAATCCCGTATAGGCGACAAAAGCGGTGACGGCGGTTACCGCAAGAACTATGATAAGTCCCGCGCCGTCGTTTTTTATATCCTCGAAATAGCACTGAAACGCAAAGCCGAGAGAGACCTTAAGATTGCCGAAAAAGCCAACGACCCGTTTGATGACGGCGGCGATATGCTGACCGAATGCGCCGCAAACGAAGCACATAAGATCGAATACAGTGCCGACGCAAAAGCCGAGAGCCCTTGCGCTTGGCTCGTTAAGGTAGGGGTATCTCGTCTGGAACTCGTCCAGCGCCAGATAAAGGAGTCCGTAAGCAACGAACGGCACGGCGATCATTATCAGGCACGCAAGCCACATTCCGTAATAAGGGGAACGGTATTTGGTATCGTCAAGCATATAGGGCTCCCTTCTCCGTAGCAGTATTGGCGGCTTTTTTGTAGATACGTATAAAATACACGTTTTCCATAATTGCGGTTATGGTCCACGAGAATATGTAAAGCAGATACAGCGATGGCACGGTGCCGAAATGTGCAAATACCGTTTTTATCCACAGAATGCGGAATACGCAGGAGCCGAGCAAGACTATGACGGTGGGCACAACGCTCTTGCCAAGCCCACGGGATGCGGCTATGGCGCAATCCATAAACGCAGATATCCAATAACCCAGTCCCATTATGGTGAGGCGGTACATTCCCGCCCGAACAACCTCGGGTTCATCGGTGAAAAGCGACAAAAATTGCGGTCCGAGTACCACGAGTCCTCCGCCCGCAATCGCACCGACGCCTGCGGAATAAGCAAGGCTTATGAGATATGAACGCTTCACGCGCTTCATATTTCCCGCGCCGTAGTTCTGCCCGATGAAGCTGCCGCAAGCCGTATATATTGCCGCCATAAGATCAAAAACGAGGCCGTCCGAATTAACGGCAGCGGAATTGCCCGCAACCATAACTGTATCAAAGCTGTTTACCGCCGCCTGAATGAACAGATTTGCAAAATAAAATATGCCGTTCTGCATTCCCGAAGGGATGCCAAGGCGCAGAATCTCCATCCCGGTGCTGCCGTAAAAACGCACCTGCGAGGGGCGAAGCCCGTGGGAAGCCTTGGTTCTTATAAGAGAGCCGATAACAAGAAATGCAGACAGATATTGGGAAATTATACTTGCAAGGGCAACGCCCGCAACGTCCAGATGAAATACTATAACGAACAGCAGATTAAGCAGAACGTTGACAACACCCGCGCAAAGCAGATAGTACATCGGCTTTTTCGTTTCCCCCACGGCGCCGTACACCGCACTGCCGAAGTTGTAAAGGGCAAGGGCGGGCATACCGAGAAAATATATGCGCATATAGAGCGCGGCACTGTCAAGAAGCTCGGGCTTAGTGTTAAGAAGCAGAAGCAGAGGGCGGGAGCCGAAAAGTCCGAACAATAAAAACAGCACGCCCACCGCAAGCGAGATAAGGACGGAGCTGTGGATAGTGCGCCGCATCTTCTCCGTCTCGCCCGAGCCCGAATAGCGGGCAACGAGCACGTTGATACCGCCGCCAACACCGATAAGAACGCCCGTAAAGAGAGTTACCGCCGTTGCCGTGCTTCCCACGGCGCCGAGAGAAAGAGAGCCCGAAAAGCGCCCCACCACGGCGATATCAGCCATATTGAAAAGCACCTGCAACAGATTTGAAAGCATCAGCGGCAGGCTGAAAAGTAATATTTCCTTTGAGAGAGAGCCCTGCACCATGCGAAGGGCAAGGTCTTTTTCTTTTTTCATAATTCACCTTCCGAATCGCGCTAAAAGGCATTTTAGCACAAAAGACTTCTTTATGCAATACACTTCGTCTTTTTTCTTTTCTGTTCGTCCTTCATTCCCATAAAGCAACAAATCAAAAGCTCGGAGCAAGAATTCAAAAGAATATATAACAATTTTGCGTTGCACATTTTGGTTGTTATGATACTTGTCACGCGGTTGCTTTTGTTATATAATATGGATGTAAAATCCAACTTAAAGGGAGCAAACTATGAAAAAGCTATTTGCCGCTTTGCTTGCCTTCGTTTGCCTTTTCTCCACGGCGTGCACCACGGTGCCGCCCACGGTAGAGGACGGCACGACGGGCCAAAGCACCACGGAAACACCCGCCACAGGTAACGCCACAACGGCGGAGCCTACCACCGACGCGCCCGAAACCGAGCCCGTTACGACGGCGCCCGTTTCCACAAGCGCACCCGAGACGGATCCCGTTACGACGGCGCCTGTTTCCACAAGCGCACCCGAGACGGAGCCGGTCACTACCGCCCCGATCACTACAGAGCCCGTTACGACCGAGCCCGTTACGACCGAGCCCGGTACGACTGAGCCCGTTACGACCGAGCCCGCGGATGACCCCACCCCCGGGGAGCTCGTGCTTGATAACGATTTCGTTATCTATGAGAACGATTTTTCGAGCACCGATCTTTCCGCTTTCTCCATGCGCGGCACCATGCAGGTGGTAAACGGCGCAGTCAAGGCCGTTGGAACGAACGGCACGGCGCACCTTGCCTATAAGCTTCCCGACGAATACAAGGGCTCCGATTACCTCGTTGAGGTGGACTGCTATAACTTCAACAATATGGGCGGTCTGCTTATCGGCGCAACGAAGCCCAATCTCTCCAAGATCCCCGAGCAGTTCTCAGGCTACGCCTGCACGACGGATACAAACGGCAAGACCACCCAGATCATGTACTTTGCGGAAAAGGGGCTCGGCAGTAAATTTGCCCCCGCCACCACCCCCGTACCCGACGGAAACTGCCATATGTCCGTTAAGGTATACAAGGGCGCCCTTACCTACACCATCACCTCCCTTGACAGAAAGACTCTTTATCAGGAGTTCCGTTACGAGCCCGGTGACCACGAAAACGACATTTATAACACCCTTACATCCACCACCGGACTTTTCATGAGCTACGCAAACGGCGGACGCTTTGATAACTTCAAGGTCACTATCATCAGAGATGACGTTATTCCCTCTCTTACCGAGAGCGCAAAGCTTGGCGATACCGCGTTCAAGTCCGCAGGACTGAAGGTGACCGACGGCGTTGCAAACGGAAGCGGCGCGATGCTTACCGAAAATTCCTTTACGGGCGATTACCGCATTAAGCTCTCCGTTGCCAACAAGAACGTCTCCCGCTTCTACTTCGGTATGGACGACGAGAAGAACGGATACGCCGTAGAGCTTGACGAAACCGAGAAGGAGATCACCCTCTACAAGATCGAAAACGGTTTCTTCTCCGTTCTCAACAAGAAGTCAACCAGGATACGCGAAGGCTTCTGCGATCTTATCATTGACGTACACGGCGGCATCGTTTCCGTATATTACGACAATCTCTATCAGGGCGATAGCGCATTCCCCATGTTTGAGACCTATCTTGCGGGTCTTGACGGAAAGCTTGGTATATGGCTTGACGGCGGACAGGCAAGGCTGATTAACACGGGAGAAAGCACCGTTACCCTCCCCGAGGCAACCTATCTTAACCCCGTTAACCCCGGTGCAGACCCCGATATGCTCTTCTACAAGGGTACCTATTACCTATACGTTTACGCGGGCAACGACGGTAACAGCATCTTTACCGTTTATACCTCCCCCGACCTCGTGCACTTCACGAAGCGAAACACCATATTCACCTGGGACCCCATTACCTACAGCAGTGTAAACGGCAATACCGCCTGGTCCCCCAACGTGTTCTATAACGAGAGCGACGGACTGTTCTACCTCTTCTTTGCGGCAGAGCAGACGGGTGCTGACACCTCCAGAAGGGTTTATTACGCATCCTCCGATTCCCCCTACGGCCCCTTCACCCACGACGGCCCCCTCGTTCCCATTAACCCCAACGTTACCGAAATAGACGGTCACCCCTTCGTTGGATACGACGGAAAGACCTATATGTCATTTTCACGTTACGACATGGGCGGCACCATCTGGTTTGAAGAGGTAATTATCAAGGATGGCGTTGTAACCGCAAAGCCCGAAACGGCAACGAGAGTCGTCGTGCCCGATATGCCTTGGGATAACGACGGCGCGATGCGACTTGTTGAGGGCGGCTTCGTTTGGAAGCACGACGGATACTACTACCTTATTTACGCAACCGGCTCTTACTCCCGCCATTACGGCGAGGCAGTGGCCATTTCCAAGAATCCCCTTGGCCCATACGAAAAATGCGAATACAACCCCATTCTTAACTGGAATTACGAGGTTGACGGCCCCGGTGACGCGCTGATGATCCACTCCCCCGACGGCGAGGAGGTTTATATGGTATATCACCGCCACGAAAAAATGGGCAAGCTCGGACTGCGCCAGACCTGCGTGGATCTCGTGGAATTCGTTCCCGATCCCGACGGAGGTCCCGATATTCTTACGGTACGCGGCCCCTCCAATACCCCCCAGAGGCTTCCCTCTCATAAATACCGTTATGATGTTAACCGCGACGGCACGGTAAATATCGACGATGCAAAGCTGGTTTACGAAAAGATAAACGGCGGCGAGTACAGCGGATATTACGACGTTGATGCAAACGGCTCTCTCGGAGTCGGCGACGTTGCGGCGATACTTGAAAAGATAGGAGGTAACGCACAGTGAAAAAGATAATCAGCCTGCTTTTTGCCATACTGCTTATAGCCTCCTGCCTTCCGACTGTCATATTTGCAGACGAGGCTGTTGGATTTATAGCTTATAACACGGGCAACAACGCAAACGACGGTCTTTCCGCCGCAAAGGCAAAGAAGTCCATCGGCGGTGCAAGCGGCAACGGTGTTTTCAGCCTCGTTAAGGACGGCGGAACCGTAGTCGTAAGCGAAAAGATGTATTTCGGCTCCAATTACACCTGGAATGCAAACGGCCCCACGGTCATCACCGCAAACTACGGCGGCGTGGATTATAAAAACACCGAGCCTGCGGCAAATCCCGCCTCCGGCGTTATCAAGGCTAAGGCCGGCACGGTCATTACCATTGCAAGCGACGTGACCCTTGACGATATAATCCTGCACTCGGAAAACGGCAAAGAAAAGATAGTAATTGCTCCCGGAGCAACCTTCACCGTAACCGAATCCGTGCTTACCACCACAACGACCGACACCTACTTTACCCTTGAGGTCCAGAAGGGCGGTAAGGCGATCATAAACGGCGGAACCTTTGCCGCCATCAGCGGCGACGGCGAGTACGTCCTCGGCGATAAAGCAAAGATCGGAAAGGGCGGCAAGTTTGACAGAAACGGCGTTGTGGGATTCTTATCAAACACGACGGGAAGCAACAATTACGACGGTTTTTCAGAGGCAACGCCCAAATCCGGACTCGGTCAGGTGGACGGCAATGGTATCGTCGGCGTGGTAGCACAGGGCGGTACCGTGGTCGTTTGCGGCAAAATGTACGTATCCAACAACTTTGCCTGGTCTACGGCCGGCAAGGTAATAATCACAGGTAGCTTTGAAGGCAAGGATTACAAGGATCCCGAGCCCGCAAACAATCCCGAATTCGGCGTGTTCAGAATGAAGCCCGGTACAACCTTCACCGTGGGAAGCGATCTTGTATTTGACGATATCATAATTTTCCAGGACGGTGCACAGTGCAATATCGTCGTATCCCCCGGCGCGACACTCACCATCAATGAGTCCGTAATCACCACAACGAACAGCGATACCTATATGAACATCTTCGTTTCCAAGGGTGCAAACGCCGTTATCAACGGCGGAACCTTTGCGTCCGTCAGCGGTGAGGGCAGATTCAGAATAGGCGAAAAGGCAACGGTTCTGCAGGATAAGGCATCCGTCAAGGAAAATATTCCTCTCAGGACAAGCGCATCCGTGTGCTATCTTGATAATGCAAACGGAAACAACGAAGCCTCCGGAGAGAGTGCGGACAAGGCGGTAAAAACCTATGCGGCAGGTCTTTTCAAGCGTATCAGCGGCGGCGGCACCGTAGTAGTCAGCGGCGGTTCCGTGGTCGGCGGCGCCCCCTACAATATGACCCAGCAGCTCACTCCCCTTACCTTCACCTCAAATTACGGCGGAATTGATTATAAAGACGCCGATAAATGTGCGTACCGCTTCTCCAATGGAACTACTATGGTCATAACAAGCGACGTTATCTTTGACGATATCATCCTTATGGAGGATGAGGGCAACGCCACCACCATCAAGGTGACGAACAACGCGACTCTGACGGTTACGGACAAGGCGGTGTTCTCGTCGAAGAAGGCAAGCGGAGCTCATTACACCGTGATCCTTGAAAAGGGCACCTTTGCAATTCTCTCCAAGGAAGCGCAAAAGCACCTGAAGATACAGGGAGAGGGTACCGTTATTACCTACGAAAAGGGCAACGCGGATATCTTCAAGCATTATTTGGGAACCGATATAGAGCTTCCGTAAATAAAAAACGGCGGCTGTAAGACCAAGGTCTTACAGCCGCTTTTTTCACGTCACTTCCCTACGGAAGATCCGTTTAAATATCCCTTGCAGGCACTCTCCACAACCGCGAAAAGCGTTATGAGTCCGCCCGTGGTCAAAAGCGTTACAACGGTATGCATCAAATATTCCATAACCTTCTCCTTTGCGAAGTTTTATTGTATTTTTGAGTTAGCGGTTGCTAACTCAATGGTTTAAGTTTAGCAGATGCCAACTCGGTTAGCGTCTGCTAACTAACTACAGTATATACGATAATCCGGAATTTGTCAACCGTTTCTTCGGAATTTTTCAGACTTTTTAAAGTCCTCTGTTTTTCAGGTCGTTTACAAGCTCAACGTAAAACTCACGCACGTCGAAGCCCTCAATATCCTGGCGGGAAAGATCGATCACGTCCATATGGCTTATGCCGTTTTTACCCGCAGGCTCAAGCAGCAGATAATTACTTCCCCACTGAAAGGAATTTTCTCCCACGAGACCGTCGTTTCTGCCGTCAAACTGCTTAACGAGTCCGTAGGAAAGATTCAGCGGGAAATGGCTGTTCTTTGCCTTCCCCACCACGGAGCCGATGCTGCGGGTAAAGATGCCCTCGGGATCCTTTAACAGCTTGTTGCGCTCCTCGCAGGCAGAGAAGGTGAGATCCCCCACCGCCTTCAGAAAATCGGGATTCTCGTCGCCAAGCTTACGCAGGGCGGCGTTATAGGTATTTGCAATTTTATTCTTGAACTTTTCGGGGGCGTATTTAAGAAGCTTTTCTGCGTATATACATCCTCTGTGAGGGGTATTTACGGTAGTGAGGGAGGCAACGTACGGCAGCATATCAAGCTCTGAAAGTGCGTATCTGCAATCAAGTCCGCCCTTTGAGTGAGCGATGATATTAACCTTTTCACAGCCCGTTTCCTTCACGATTCTCTTGACGCGTTCCGTGAGCTCTGCGGCGCTTTCCGCAACGGTAAGCGCGGATTGATGATTACCGTAGAACACCCTTGCGCCGTTGCGCTCCAGAGAGGACGGAACTCTGCCCCAATAATTAAAATGCTTGAAATCGCGGAAAAACACGCCGTGCACAAGCAAAAGCGGGTATTTCGTACTGCATACCGCAAGGTGACTTCTTGCTTTATCTCTTGCAACGCATTTCTTTTCAAACTCCAGCTCCCCGTCCACTGCGTTTATTATTTTGCCGAGGATTATAAGATTCACGGGGAATATCATACCGCAGAGAGCACCGATAACGCGCAGCTTTATGCCAAGGCGCACGGAGGTACAATATACGCAAACGATACCGTTCCAGAACACCACCGCAAGCACGCCGATACACACAAGAGCGCTCCAAAGCACGTGCCACATCTCCCCGCCAAGGGAGCTAAAAAACAGCACCGCATGATAAATTACGGAAATGCACGCGGCGGGAAGAAACGCAATGAGCATATAAAGGCCGTGACCGCCTACGCGCATTCTCCAACCGGGTACTTCCCTTTTCAGGGGTCCGATGAAAATATTAAGCGCCAAAAACAGCGGCACAAGCACCCAAAGCAGCCAAAGCCTTGTGCTTACGAGCAGATAACAGTTTGCGCAAAGGGCAAACGATAACGAAAGCAGTATGTTTTTTACCGAAAACGTCTTTTTCATAGCCGCACCTCAGAGTTGTTTTCCGTTTTTATTCTACTATACGCTCCCTATATTGTCAATTAACATTCTGTAAACAAAAAGCTTCTCACCGGAATGCGTGATGTTCTTAGCGGAGAAATCACGAAACATTTATCTAACACCACGGTAGCGGCGAACTGTGTTCGCCCGCGGGAGACCGCAGGTCTCCCCTACGGATGAAAAATGTTATGAAGTAAAAAAATAATTAACCCCGACAGATTTTTGGATTTCTGTCGGGGTTCTTCTTGTTCCGTTCGACAAATTGGAATTTGCCGATTACAGCACTAATCGATATCGTTCAAGGTTGTCTGATTTATCCTCGTATGCAAATCCATTTTTGATTGCAATCTTTTTGCTTGCGATTTGTCTTTCATCACATTCAATGACGCAGCTTTCAATACCCAAATATCTTGCGCATTTTATCAGTTCTCTTGTAACTTCATCCGCAATTCCAATTCCCCAGTAATTTTTATTTAAGACCCAGCCAATCTCATAGTCGTTTTTCTCATAGGAATGAAAAATTGCGTGTCCAATGACTTCGCCCGTCATTTTCCATACAATCGCATAAACCAATGGTGGTTCGCACAGTCCTGCCGATTGAATAAAACACCTTGTCTTCTCTATGTCAAAGACCTGTTCAATATACATCATAACACTTGCATCTGAAAGCACTTGATACAAATCATCAGCATCTTTCATCTTCATATTGCGAATAATGCATCTCTCTGTTGTTAATTCCATACTTACCACCGCAAATTCTTATTTATCGTTCTGTTTTATCGCCAGTTTCGCCTTTATATTACAAAGGCATAGGGCAAAGCCCATGCCCCTATAGTTGCGCACATCCAAAGGCTCTCCCTTTGGGAGAGCTCCCGCGATAGCGGGTGAGAGGGCAATTTACAGCAAGCTTTCTATTCTCTCATTGATTACTCTATCAATCATTCGGCAAACACCGTCAAAATTTTCATCTATGTCTTTGTTGGAAAAGCGCAAAACATAAATTCCGTATTTCTCAAGGATTTCAGTTCTTGCCGCGTCGTGTGCTTTGCCTTGATTTGTATAGTGTTGTGAACCGTCAAGCTCTATCACGAGACGAGCACTATGACAATAGAAGTCTGCAATATAATTATCTATGATCCGTTGCTTGTATATCTTTATCGGATAATACCGCAAAAAATCATACCATAAATGCTTTTCGTTCCGAGTCATGTTACGGCGTAAAATTCTTGCGACATTCAACAACTCATTATTTTTCTTTAATGGTTCTTGCTCCATTTTGCCCTCTCCGTCAGCTTCGCCGCCACCTCTCCCAAAGGGAGAGGCTTTTTCGTTAGCCTCATTATAACACAAATCGGCAGAGGAAACAAACCCTCTGCCGATATTTTGTACCTACGATTTCTCCGTTAAGGACAACAGAGAAACCGCTCTGCGCGTTTTTAAGTTTTATGCCGTATCAGTTCATCCAAAGGAAGCTACCCGATAGGATAACGGCTTTTTCCGCGGACACGGTAAGTATACCGCCGTCAGTATGCCCTACCCTTTCGGTGCCGTCCTCAAAGGTGATCTTGCAATCGCATGGCTTTATGGGGGAAACGAATGGTATATGCCCCGCCATAACGGCAAGATCGCCAAGCTCTCCGCGCAGGCTGATGCAAGCAACGTCGCCGGAAAACACGTCACCCTCAGGGGAGGATATTTTTAAGGGGAAGGTCTTCATCCCGCCACCTTCTTTGCCTTTTCCACAGCCTCGTCAATAGTTCCCACGAACAGGAAGGCAGACTCGGGAAGATCGTCATGCTTGCCCTCGATTATCTCCTTGAAGCCGCGGATGGTCTCCGCAAGGGGAACGTATTTTCCTGCAAAGCCCGTAAACTTCTCGGAAACGTCAAAGGGCTGGGAAAGGAAGCGCTGTATTTTTCTGGCGCGCTGTACGAGCAGCTTATCCTCATCGGAAAGCTCGTCCATACCCATAATGGCTATAATATCCATCAGCTCCTGATATCTCTGGAGTATACGCTGTACCTCACGGGCAACGGCGTAATGCTCCTCACCGAGTATTTCGGGGGAAAGAATACGGCTTGTGGATTCAAGGGGGTCAACTGCGGGATATATACCCTGAGAAGCAATACCTCTTGAAAGAACGGTGGTTGCATCAAGATGCGCAAAGGTGGTTGCGGGAGCAGGGTCGGTCAGGTCGTCGGCAGGCACGTAAACGGCCTGAATGGACGTGATAGAACCCTTTTTGGTGGAGGTTATGCGCTCCTGCAGATCGCCCATCTCCGTTGCAAGGGTAGGCTGATAACCTACGGCACTTGGCATACGTCCGAGAAGAGCGGATACCTCACTTCCCGCCTGAGTAAAGCGGAAGATGTTATCAATGAACAGAAGCACGTCCTGACGCTCCTCATCGCGGAAATATTCCGCCATGGTAAGGCCGGAAAGAGCAACTCTCATTCTTGCTCCGGGGGGCTCGTTCATCTGTCCGTATACCAGGGTGGTATTGGAAAGAACTCCCGAGTCCTTCATTTCATTGTAAAGATCGTTTCCCTCACGGGTACGTTCTCCAACGCCCGTGAATACGGAAAGACCGCCGTGCTGCTTTGCAATATTGTTGATAAGCTCCATAATAAGAACGGTCTTACCAACGCCCGCACCGCCGAAAAGTCCGATCTTACCGCCCTTTGCAAAGGGACAGATAAGGTCGATTACCTTGATACCCGTTTCAAGTATCTCGGTGGCAGTGGAAAGCTCGCTATAGGAAGGCGCCGCGCGGTGAATATTCCAGCGCTCCACGCCCTCATCCTCAAAGGGAAGATTATCCACCGTATCTCCAAGGACGTTAAATATTCTTCCGAGAGTTTTTCTGCCCACGGGAACGCTGATGGTGTGCCCCGTATCGGTAACCGGAGTTCCTCTCTTAAGTCCGTCCGTGGAGGACATGGCGATACAGCGCACGATGTTGTCACCTATATGCTGTGCAACCTCAACGGTAAGGGTCTTTTCACCGATCTGCATGGTGAGCGCGTTGTGTATTGAGGGCAGATAGCCCTCTTCGAAAGCAACGTCAACGACAGGTCCCATGACCTGAGAAACGCTACCTCTTGCAATTTCAGACATAATCATCTCTCCTTTCACCGTTCGGTGAAAATTACAGGCCGCTTCCTGCAACGATTTCCGTGATCTCCTGAGTGATGGCACCCTGGCGGGCACGGTTGTATTCAAGTCCCAGACGGTCGATCATCTCGCGGGCGTTCTTTCCCGCGCTGTCCATGGCAACGCGGCGCGCCGCAACCTCGCAGGCAAAGCTCTCCTTCACCGCGCTCATGATCATTCCCGCCACGTATTCGGGGATAAGGGCGTTAAGCACCGTTACCTCATCAGGCTCAAACAGCGCACAGGAGGCGCTTTTTCCTTCTCCTGCCGCAAGGGGAAGCACCCATTTTACGGTTGCCTCCTGAGAGATCAGGGAGCGGTATTCCGTGCAAACTATGCCAAAGCGGTCGATCTTGCCCTCGGCAAAATCGGAGCACACCTTAAGAGCGATCTCTCTTGCTCTTGCAAAAGGATAACCCTCCGCATTCACCGTTTCCTTGCCGTAGCGCTCGCAGGCGCGCTTACCTATGGGAATGATCTCCGCATCGGTATATTCGCGCATAAGACGGAAAATATTGGCGTTGTAGCCGCCGGCAAGACCTCTGTCGCCCGCAATAACCACGAGGCAGGTGCGATCTCCCTCTCTCTTTGCCATGTAGGGGCTTCTCTTGCATTCCTCAAATCCCGCAAGCTGTGCGGCGCATTCCTCAAGGGCGGCGGAATATTCCTTGCCCTTTTGCATTGCGTCCGTTGCCTTGCGTATCTTGGAGGAAGCAACAAGCTCCATAGCTTTCGTAAGGTGCAGGGTGGAATCAACGCTTTTTATGCGTGTTCGCAGTTGCTTGATATCCGCACCCATAGGTCACCTCTTCATGCCGTTAAGGGCGGTCTTAAGCTCTTCTATATCCTTATCGTCCCAGCTTCCGCTTTCGATGCGGGCAAGGAAGTCGCCGTACTTGTTCTCAAGCAGCTCGTAAAGGGAGCGCTCGTATTCCTTAACGCCCTTTACGGGGATATCGTTAAGATAGCCGTTGATAACCGCGTAAACGATGGCAACCTGGCATCCCACGCGAATGGGGGAGTTTCTTCCCTGCTTGAGCACCTCAACTATTCTTTCACCAAGAGCAAGGCGCGCCTTGGTGTCCGCGTCCAGATCGCTTCCGAACTGGGCAAACGCCTGTAGCTCGCGATACTGGGAATAAAGCAGCTTAAGCTCTCCCGATACCTTCTTCATTGCTTTGAGCTGTGCGGAGCCGCCAACGCGGCTGACGGAAATACCGGGATTTATAGCGGGCATAACGCCTGAGTGGAACAGCTCCGTTTCAAGGAATATTTGTCCGTCGGTGATGGAAATAACGTTGGTGGGGATATAAGCGGAAACGTCGCCCGCCTGAGTCTCGATAATGGGCAGTGCGGTAATAGAGCCTCCGCCGTACTCGGGAGCAACGCAAGCCGCGCGCTCAAGCAGACGGGAGTGAAGGTAGAATACGTCACCGGGGTACGCCTCGCGGCCCGGAGGACGGCGAATAAGCAGAGAAAGCGCACGGTACGCAACTGCGTGCTTGGAAAGATCGTCGTAGATTATAAGAACGTCCTTTCCCTGCTCGCGGAAATACTCTGCCATTGCGCATCCGCTGTAGGGGGCAACGTACTGCAAGGGAGCTGACTCCGATGCGGATGCGGATACTATGGTGGTATACTCCATAGCACCGGAACGGATAAGCTCGTTTGCCAGCTGAACCACGGAGCTGTTCTTCTGTCCTATCGCAACGTAGATGCAGATAACGCCCGTGTTCTTCTGATTCATTATGGTATCAATGGCGATCTCGGTCTTACCCGTCTGGCGGTCACCGATGATAAGCTCGCGCTGTCCGCGTCCTATGGGTATCATACTGTCTATCGCCTTGATACCGGTCTGAAGAGGCACGGAAACGCTTTTTCTTTCAATTATTCCGGGAGCCTCGCTCTCAACGGGACGAGTTTCGGAATAAGCAATGGGACCCTTGCCGTCAATGGGCTTGCCGAGGGCGTTTACAACGCGGCCGAGCATTCCGTCACCCACGGGAACGGAAAGAACCCTGCCCGTTCTTTTAACGGCAGATCCCTCGCGGATATTATTCTTATTGGAAAGGAGCGCAACGGAAACGGTCTCCGCCTCCAGATTCTGCGCCATACCAAAGCTTCCGTCCTCAAACTCCAGAAGCTCGCTTGCCATACACTCACGCAGACCGTAAACTCTGGCAATACCGTCACCCACAAGGATGACCGTACCCGTTTCCTTCATCTCGATCTTGGAGTTATAGTTTTTTATTTGCTGTTTTATTACGTTACTTATCTCTTCGGGTCTCGTGCTCATAAGCTCATCACTTCCTTTATACCCTGCAGACGGCTGCGCACGCTGCCGTCCATTATTTTGCCGTTGATCTCAACGATAACGCCGCCGATAAGAGCGGGATCAACGGTATATTCTCCAACAACGCTTCCGCCGTAACGGTCGGAAAGCTTGGAAATAAGCTTTTCTTTTTCCTCTGCAGTAAGCTCCGTTGCAGAGGTAATATTTGCCACGTAGCGCCTTTCGGAGGCATCAAGAAGCTCCTTGTAGACCTCCGCAGACTCGGCAAAATAGTTTATTCTTCCCTTCTCGCACATAAGCTGAACGTAGGAAAGAACGTTTTCGGGCACTCTGCCGCCAAAGGCCTCCGTGATAGCGGAAAGCCTGTCCTTTAACGAAATGCTTGGGGAAGCAAGCATAAGCGCGTATTCGGGCTGTCCTGCGAAAACTTCGGAAATAAGACTTAAAGCCTCTCCGTATTCCTTTTTTGCGTTCTCCTCACAGGCAAGCATAAACAGCGCCGTTCCGTATTCTCTGCTGATATCAGTCATTGCCATCCCCTATATCCTCTATAAAGGAATCGATAAGCGCTCTGTGATCCTCTGTTTTGATCTCGCGCTCAAGCATCTTTTCCGTGAGAGCGCCGCTGACCTCAACGATCTCGCGCTTGATACCTTCAACGGCCTTCTTGCGCTCAAGCTCCGCTTCGGTCTTTGCAACGCGAAGTATGCTTTCTGCCTGCTCCTTGGCGTTTGCAACGATCTGCTCGCCGCGGAAGGAAGCGTTATCGGACGCCTTCTTTATGATAGCGTCCGCTTCGGCATCGGCACCCGCAAGCTTCTCTTCCCATACCGCGCGGTCGGCAAAGGCGTCTGCCTCTGCTTTCTCTGCGGCGGTATAGTGCTCCTCAAGCTCGCTTTGCCTTTTGGCAAGAATATTTCTGACGGGCTTGTAGAGAAACCGCTTCATTATAAAGAAGAGAATACAGAGATTGCCGAGAGATATCAGTATCTGCCACAAATTGACAGAAATGACGTCCAAATTCTGCATAAGCTAACCTCTTTGTCTCAACCAATAGCCTTAAGAAGAATCTTTACGAGTATGTTAGGTGCAACGAAAAGAAGCAGTATAGCGATAACCAGAGCGTAAAGACCCGTGGTCTCCGCGATGGCACAACCCATAAGCATGGTGCTGGTAACGGATCCCTTGCACTCAGGCTGACGGCCGATAGCCTCACAAGCCTTCGCAACGGCGTTTCCTTCTCCGATACCGGGGCCGATACCCGCGATCATAGCACAGCCTGCGCCAAGTGCGCATCCACCAAGAATAATACCGATAGCAAGCTCTAACATTTTGTTTTCCTCCTGAAAATCATTTAATTCTTTGCCGTCATTGCGGCTTTTTTAGCTTTTCTTTCAAAATACAGCTCCATTGGGAAGCCACCGGAAACGTACATCATCGTAAGCATTGCAAAGATGTACGCCTGCAAGAGTCCGCTGAACACGTCGAAATAAACGGACAGTATGGCGGGCAGACCCAACTGAAGTAAGGGTATATCGCCAAGGAATCCCGGGAGCCAACCAAGCACTGTGCGGGAAAGTCCCTGAAGCGCCGTTCCTATCAGCACGGAAATAACGGAGCCCGAAAGCACGTTTCCGTAATGACGGAATGCCATTGACAGAGGCGTTGCCACCTCACTTATGATATTAAGGGGAGCAAGGAGAGGCACGGGGTCGCCAAAGCTCTTTACGTACTGAAGCGGTCCGCACTTCATCTTATAATAAGTGATAAGCACAAAGACCAGTATCGCCCATCCGCCAACGATATTTATATCCGAGGTGGGAGGGTAAAGGCCGAACAGCGAAAGCAGGCTTGAAAAGCCGGAAAGAGCAAGGACCGCCGCAATAAACGCGGAAAAAGACATAAAATACTCGCCCATGCTGTCCTTTATCAGTCCGTCTACCTTCTCCACTATCCATTCCGCAAGATGCTGACGTACGCTTATGTTGCGCGTTTTCAGCCCGTGGGTAAGGAACAGGCAAAGCCCAAGAAGCATTATCATAACGATAAGGGAATTCACCTGAGACTCCGTTACGGGCAGATCCTGAATGGGCATTGGAATGGTAAAATATATCTGCGCGCCCGTGATGGATATTCCCTCGGTTTGCGGCTTTGTAAGCACCTTAAGCACTATACCGCAGATAAGCGGAACCACCATCATACAGATATAAAGAACGTCCACCGCCTTGAAGAGGCGGCTTTTTGTATTCATAAATTCACCTCCGATAATTAAGAGCGCAGGCTTTTATCAAAAAGCGGGCGCAGAGCGATAGCAATACGGGGAAAAAAGATGGGCACGATAACCGATACGGTATTAAAGCACGGTATTAGTATTCCCACAACCACAATGATAAGCACCAACATATTTCTGTAAAGCTGGGATACCTTCATTGCGGTCTTTGCTTCCTTCTCCTCTTTAAGAACGGCGCTTTGCACCGTAAGTCCCATAAGGAAAAAGTTCAGCACGGCAGTAACGCAGCCAAGCAGATTACCGAGAAGCACCGTATAATTCCATTTTGAGACAACGAGAAATACGGCTTGCATCAAAATGCTGAATATCAGGCACCAGGCTGCAATGTATTTCGTTTCCTTTAAAACCACGGCATCTATCTTTTTCATCCGCATTCTCCAAAAAAAGCAAACGGGAGCCAACTCCCCCTACAGACAGCTGGCTCCTTCCGTTAATTCGTACAAAGATGAGCATACCATATTTTTAAGTCAAAGTCAATAATTTTTGCAAATTTTGATTGCCGTTCCTGCAAAGCGCCCCGCGTTCAGGTCATTTTAAGTACAAAGTGGTGTCCGCTCTCGCAAAAACGATATTCCCCTTGCTTCCATCCTTCTTTTGCGGATTGTTCACTGCGTACATAATCGCTCCGTCCGATGAAAACATCATCGAATTACTGTATCCGCAATGATCCACGCTGCTGTTATAGGGGATGGGATGGGAAACCGTAGTCCAGGTTTTTCCCATATCCCTGCTGATAAAAATATCCGTACCCGTGGTGCTTTTTCCTTTACGCATGAAGGTACCGCTGACCGTTATGGTTCCAAGCTCTCCCCCCGCGGGAGTCCATGCGGCGTACGGCGCCGATCCGAGAGCCTTGCCGTCAACGCTTTCTATGGGCGTTCCGATATCAGCAGGGTCCCCCCAATGGATTCCGTCTTTTGACGTGCGGTACATCACGGGATTTCCCTCAAGCAGGCGGTGATCCACTACCTCATATACCATAAAGTAGCTTCCGTCGCCAAGGCGGGTCACAACGGGCATACCGGGTCTTTCCCTTTTGAATTTTGACGCCACAACCTCCACGGTTTCCCCGAAGGTAACGCCATCCTCGGATAATCTGTACACTATCCTTTGTGCGTACTCATCTCCCGTATCATCCGAATAAAAGCAAACGAGCCTTCCGTCGTCAAGTTGTAAAAGAAATGGCTCCCAAACGCCGTTTTCAAGTCCACCGCCCGTTGCAACGGTCACGGGCGCGCCGAAGCTTCTGCCCCCGTCCGTGCTTGCGTAAAGGCGGATGGCGGAAGCTGTGCTGTGAGCACCGTCCACGGAACAAGCCGCAAGAAGCACCGTGCCTGCGGGATAATTGCCAAGAGGCCTTGAAAGCTCAAACAAAAACGGATTCCACTCGCTTTGCAGAGAGGAATTATCGCGCACCGTGGTCACAAGCTTCCAGCTTTTTCCCTCGTCCGTGCTGCGGTAAACGGGGTATCCGGGTCTTTCCCGTTCAAGCCCCGACGTAAGCTTTTCGAAGGTCAGGAGTATAGTGCCGTTTTCCCCGCTTTGAGAATTGCTCAAAATAAGCAATCTCGGGTACTGTACGCCCATCCCCCACCAATTATCTCCGGAGGATGCCACCGTAACCGTATACTCCTCCGCGGGCACGCACGAATCCGTGGATGGTGAATCGGTAAGCTGTTCCGTCATATGAGGAACGGTAATCCCTTCCGTCTCCGATGCTTCCGTACCCGCGAGATAAGCACCGTTATGGCACGCCACAAGAGAAAGACCACACGCAAAGCAAGAAAAAAACAGCAATATCAGTCTTGCCCTTTTTAGCATAACAACCTCTTTTACAGTATCTGTATTTCCGAAGACCCAACTCTTATTTTTGCGCCCTTATAAACCGTCTTTTCTTCCCCGCTCGGCACGCGGACCCAATCAGGCTCCCCAAGGCCAACGTCGATAACGTATGTTCCGTTCGTTGATCCAAGATCCGTAACACTGTAGCTCTCATCGGGATTTTTACGCAGCTTTAAATGGGCTCTGCTTACGTACGGCTGTGACCACACCATATCACAACGGGAATCCTTGCCAATGATGATCTCGCTTTTTCCGAAATTAAGCACCTGACCCGTAGAACACATCATAATGCTGAAATCAAGCTTTTCCTCATCCGAAGGCTCCGACAGCAGAACGGTTCCGTCAAACCCGAACTTTTCCTCCAGACTTCCGTACCCGACGACCGGTTGCGGCTGACGGTCGGTGGCAACGAAGCTGTTCGTTCTCTCTTCCCTCGCCTTATCGTACTCACAAAGCTTTTTTGCCCTTGCCTTAAGAAAGCTTTTATCCTTACCGGTACACGCCGGCGTACCAAGATCGCCCAAAAGCTCCGCAAAGCTGCCGTATACAGGTCTGCCGTTTTCCTTTGCGCATTTTTGGATGACCGTATTTATCTTAAGAAGGAATCGCTTGGTAAACCTTTTTTCCTCAATTATCCTGATGGGCATATAGGGCTCCTTGCCGAGGCAAAGGCTTGCAAGCAGTATGGAGATCTCCTGAAGCTCTTTTTCAAAATAATACCGCTTCGTCTCCTCACGGAATTTCACAAATCCGTAATAAGGATTATATATCCTCGTCATTTTCAGCTTGCGATCCCCGGTGATCACCATGCTTCCGCGGGGAAAATCCCTTACGGCAAGTCCCATTCCGTAAAGATCTTCAAGTCCCCGTACCACATCCGTGATGATGGCAACGATCTCCTCCTCCGTAAGCTGATTGCCCTCAAGCCAATTATCAAGGAAATCCCCGCCCAGGTGCTCGCGGAACACGGTGAGACGGCGCCCGCTTAAGGTATAATCAACTATACGTGGGAAAAGCGGGTGAAGTATCCTGCTTGCGGTCTTAAGGCGGTCACCTATATCTGCAACCTCGTCGTCCTTCAGCACGTCCTCGGCTATTGCGCATTTATACGAAAGCAGCTTGTGTCTGCCAAGATAGGTTCTCGTGCCCTGCCTGTCGGCTATAAGCTCCACGGGTTCAAAAAGCGGATGCGAGAGCTCGTCCTTCTCGCTGCTTGCAGTCTCTCTGCCCGCAAAGACCTCAGGCGGCAAAGCCTTTATAAGCTTTTCCTCGTAAGCTCCCTGCATCTCGACCATCTGTATTCTGCCCGTCATCATCTCGATATCCAAAGGCATAACGAACGGTCTTACGAGGAGGGTATGTATGGGTATGCCGTGATTTATTGCAAAATTCAGCTCGTTTTTCACGTATTCGGAGCCTGCCGAATTGGGAGAAAGCAGCAAAAGGCAAGCAGCTGCATCCTTCAGTCTACGAGCGATGACCATATTCCAATCGTCGCCTGAGTGCAGGCCGTTATCGTACCAGTAGCGTATGCTATTATCCTCGAGGATCCGCTTAACGGTCTCAAGACATTGCCCGTCTCTGTGGGAATAGCTGATAAACAGATACGGCTCGTTTCCCTCGTATATATCGGAATACCGTGCGTTCATAGAGCAAGCACTCTCCCTTTCTTGCGTTGCTTTATTTTACTTACAGATAAATTATACTTCCGCGAATACAGCTTGTCAAGCCGTAGAGAACCGTAGTCTTTGCGACATAATGCCGTGCAGAGCCCAAGAATTGCAAACTATCCGTCAATTTTTGTTCTTCTCTTTGGCTCAATCTATTGATAGAATATGGTTAAAAGAGCTCAAAGGAGGATGCTTTATGCTTATTGAGAAAATGCCTATTCTGGAAGCACACGTAAAAAAGCTTATTGAAACAGGTTGGGCAAAGGACGTTTGTATCTGCATCGGAAATAAGGAGACGGAGCTGTACCGTCACTTCAGAAGCTCCCGCGGAGACGTGCTTACGGGTAAGACCTATTACGATATGATGAGCGTTTCAAAAATACTTGCCGTTTCCCCCATTTTTCATATCGCTATGGAAGAGGGAAAAATATCTCCCGATGATACTTTGGGAATGTACATACCCGAAGCCCCCGACGATAAAAAGGATATTCCCCTTTGGATGCTTCTTACCCATTGTGCGGGCATCGGCAGATGGTTTTTCCCAAAGTTTTACGGTCCCGATTCACGGGGAGAAGCAATCGACTGGATGCTGAAGCGTCCCCTGCTTTACGAACCCGGCTCCCGCTACGCTTACTGTTGCGTGAACTTCGTGCTTCTCGGCTTTATTCTGGAAAGAATTTATAATAAGCCCCTTGATCTGCTTTTTGACGATATGATAGCTCGCCCCCTCGGTATGAAAAACAGCGGTTTTCTTTGCAGAGAGGACGTTGATCTCGTGCGCACCACGAAGTCCGAATATAACGGTTCAAATAAATGCGCAGACCCGTTGTGCCGCCGCTTACACGGCGTTGCGGGTAATGCGGGAGTTTTCTCGAATCTTGACGATATGTCAATATTCGGACGGTCTCTTCTTAACAAACACGCAACTCTTATGAAGGAAGAAACCTTTAATATTGCCGCAAAGGACTATCTGCCCGAGCTTTCTATGGGCAGGGGTCTTGGCTACGTATACGCAGACGAAAGATACCCTCAGGGCGGTACCCTTCTCTCCAAGGGAAGCCTCGGCCACACAGGCTGGAGCGGCACCTCCGTTTTTGCGGATTATGAAAAGGAACTGTATGTCGTGATGCTCACAAACACCGCGTGGTGCGCGGGTCAGGACGGCAGAAACATCCCCGAGTCCTGCGCTCAGACGCGCGCCGAGCTTCACTCCGCCATCTGCGAGGATCTAAAGAGCCTGAATATTATATGATCCATCCTCCTAAGTAAGAAAAAAGACGATAGGATAGCGTGCTATCCTATCGTCTTTTTTATTTATTTTAGTCCTTGCAGCTTACTATACAAACGGGCTTAAGCTCGCGGCAAGCCTCAAGCCCCGCCATACGGAGCTTCAGACACACGGCAAGCTTCAGCGATCCGTCGCTCGTACGCCTTTCGGGCGTGATCTCGGTTTCGGAAATAACGATCAGCTCTCCTCCGCACATGGTGATCACGCCAAATCCGTCATCCATAAGATACGCATCAAAATCGGGCGGAGATGATAGCGCCTGCCCGGCAATCTTCTTCACCGAGTACATCGCTCCATCGGTATCGGAGGCTATTTCGTTTTCAATGAACACCGCCACCCGATCACCTATCAAAGCAAAGCTTGAGGTGTTATCGGTATACCTGCAGATCCGTTCAACGGTGCAAAGCTCCCCCTCGGTAAGCTGACGCTCGGTAAGTATTTTTATCTTCATATCTTATCCCCTTTCGTTCAAATCACTTCACTGTACAAACTTCATAGGGAACGTTTTTTCGCAGAAAAAGTCAACTTACCTATTTCACGGTTTGCCTGTGCAAATAGAGAAACGCAGAAAAATCTCTTGCCGAATCAAGCAAGCCTCTGCGGGAAAGAGATACGAATATCGCCGCGGATCTTGCTTGACAGTTTATGCTTTTTGCGGGATTAAAGGCAATATCGGTAAAGCCGTCGTACTTTAAGATCTCGCTTGCAATATCGGGATTTTCCGGCAATGCGTTAACGTAAATATAATCGTAAAAGACCGTCATAGGAGCAAGGGGATAATCAACGCCCTCAAAGCTGAATTTCACAAGGGATCCGCTGTTTTTCAGCCGCTCGTCCCTTTTTGCTTCTATGGGCTCTTTTCCGAAAATATCGGTAAAGGGGCCTCCCAGGCGGAACACCTTGCTTCCCTGGAAAACGTTTTCAAGGGGAATTGACGCCCCGAGAGAAGGCACGTACTTATTCAGATTAAAGGCACTTGCGGCAATACCCACGGGCTCCGTGGATCTGCTTGATATCTCAAGCACCCTTTTATCGGGATATCTTTGCAAAAAGCTGTTATGTATCGCCGCTACGTTCTTTTGCTTTTGCGATAAAGCAAAGCCTCCCGCCCAATCGAACTCCGCGTTATAAACCGAATACAAAGCTCCGCCGTCACAAGCAAAAAATACGGGTCTCGTTGCCATAGCTTACCTCCGAATATGTTGTTTTTCCGCAGACACGTTTTCGGGTTAGCATCTGCGGTATTTTTCAAAACGGAATCAACAAGCCCTTTTCGCAAGCATTTTCTTTTTTCTTTTGCGTTTTTTCACGGCGATAAAAATGAGCGTAGCCAAAGAAGCCGCAAGCAGAACCGTTATAAGCGGATACCTCTGCCAAAGATAGGTTACTCCACCCAAAAGAACGATACCGCAAAATCGAAGCAACATAGCGGCTCCGGAAAAGCATTTTGCTATAACCGACGGTTTCTTCGGCAAGCCGAGCATCGCGTCTGCGGGACGTGCGTACCCCTCGCATTCCATCTGAAGAACGCATTCCATCATTCTGTGATCCGTTAACGCCTTCACGTTTGAGGGGTCGTCCGTATAAATGCTGTATTCAAAGCGCGTTGGACTGAAGGAAACGCCTCCGCCGTCCCGATAGAACAGGCGCTCCACGGAATCCCAGCGACCCCAATCGTGCCCGCCGAAGCGTGCATACCACCTGTCTATAATGGCAGGACCGTCCTCGTCCTGCATATAATTTCCGTTATTCTTAACCTCTACCCAGCAATCGGTAAAGCCGCCTTCCTCAATAAGTATGCGGTGCATCTCCGCAAGAGGATCCGTATGAAAGGTAAGATTGGTATCGCCCACTATAAGAACGGGGCGCTCTTCCGAATGTGCCTCTATGTATTCCGCAAGCTGCTCCAGCTGTGCCTTTTTGGCATACTGATCCGCTTCCGTTCTGTAGGCGTCCATATGCACGTTATACAGATCGATCAGAACGCCGTTGACGTCCACGGTACAGCTGATAAAGCCCTTGGGGCAGAGGGCGTCGCAACCGTCGGTAAATACCCCATTGAAATTCTTCCACGCAACGCGCTTTACGTTGTATATGGGATAGACCGAGAAAATATCCAGTCCGTCTCCCACGGGAACGCCGCCCGTCGTATAGGTTCTGTAGGGATAATTATCCATTTCCGCGCCGAAGATCTTATCGTAATTATAATTTTCCTGAACGCATACTATATCGTATCCGCTCAGATCAAGCATTTCACCGAGAGTTTTTTGCGTTTTTTCCGTATCCCTGCCGTATTTCGTGAGTGCAGCGGGAAGTCCGGAAATATTTGCGGATATAATGGAAAGCGACGCGGGTTCCTCCGCACGAACGGGCGCGACCGTCAAGACAGGCGCCAACAAAAAGCACAAAAGAACGAACAGAAAGGTTCTTTTCATATACTAACCTCAATCAATATTTTCCCTGCTCTCGTCAAAGCAGAGGCTAAACGTAATATTCCTCCATTGTCTCAAGGCAGAGGCAGCCAAGTCTGCCGCCCGCATCGGAGAAAACGGCGCCGCAATCGATATTGATGATATTTCCCTTGCCGCGGTATATTTTCGCCTCTCTGTTTTCCGTAATCAGTGGCGTTGGCGTGTGTCCAACGATAAGAACGTCCATCTCCTTATCTCCGAACACGGCGTCGTAATCGGGGCGCACCCAAAGCAGGTCGAAAGCGTTGCACTCGGATATCCTGTTTCTCATATCCTCGGGAACTCCCGCATGCACCAGTGTAAACCTTTTGCCGCCAACGGTGATCTGAATATAGTTTGGCATATCTCTTACGAACCTGTAAATATCGCAGATCGTTTCGCTTTTTCTGCCAAAAAGCGACTTTATGGTCTTTGCTCCGCCGTTTTTGTTCCAGGAGGCTATATTCCCCTTCGCGACCGTCTCGGGATCGGCAATATCCTCAAGGCAAGGAAATACCGCGGGTAAATTCCTTTCAAGGAACAGCTCGTGATTTCCTTTGGCGCAGAACACGTTTTCCCGCCCCATTACGTCAAGATATATTTCCGCAGACTCCTCGCCACGATCGCAAATATCTCCCACCACGTACAGCGTATCCTCATCGCCAAATCCGATAAGCTCCAGCAGCTGAAGATACTTACGGTACGTACCGTGAAGATCGGATATTACGTAGGTCATCCTGCCCCCCTTTCCGTGCGTATTCGCGCTTTCACTCAATGGTTCTGATATCAAACCAAAGTATAGTAAATTTTTCGGTCAGATCAAGATCTGCATGCCAGTGACCGCAATACCAATGCTTAAAATCCGTTTCGTACATCACCCACTCAAGAAAGCCCGAAAGCTCCATTTCGTGGGCATCGGGATTTTTGCCGAAGCGAAGAACCATCTCCCGTGGCATGGTATGGGTCAGAATATAGTCCACCTTAAAGCCGTGAGCTTTCAGATTTTTTGCGGCGTTTTCGTATTCTTCCTTATCGGGAAGCTCTTGGCGCCACAGGGAAAAGCCCTCCGTGCGCATATATCCGTCAATGCTGTATGCACCGCCCATGGCAAAGAAGGTCTTGCCTTCTATCTCGTATATTTCGCCGCGCATCAAGTGAAGAATATTCTCGCGCACCTTGTGCACCCTTCCCCCGTGCCATTCCACTGTGGGAAATTCGTAAAGGGCGTTAAAATTCTCGTGATTACCGTCAACGAACAAAACGGTATAGGGCAGCCGCTCCAGATCGTTAAGAAACAGTCTTTCCGTGGTATCATTCCGAAAAACGTACCCAAAATCACCGCAAACGATCAGATAATCGTTCTCGGTAAGAACGCCGTCAGGCAGCAGCCTTCTATCGTAAAAGCGGGATTGCTCTCCGTGTGTATCACCGGTTATATAGATCATAGTGCCTCCTGTTTTTTAGCTTCAAAGCTAAAGACGGCACAAATAAAGCATTTTCGCAAGAATTTAAGGTCGCGTCCAAAAAAACACGCGCCAAGGGCTTTTTCACGCCTTCAGCTTATATATAACTGAGCTTTCGCCGCCTTCCGAAACGATAACTCCCTTGCTTTCCATTTCGCAAAGAAGCTCAGCCGCTGCCGAGGGTTCCAGAGAAAGAAGTCTGCATACCTCTTCATTGGTTGCGGTAATGTGCTCCGTAAGATAAGAAACTATCGCTTTTACGTGGGCAATGGAATCTGCCGTAAGTCTATCGCCCGCGTTCTGCTTTCGGTTCGCGGCGGCTATCATTTTTTCGACTTCTTCTCTCGTGCATCTGTAATCGCCCTCGCCGTTGCGGCGGTAGCTTCCCAAAAAGGGATTCCCGTCAATATAAACGGGCATATCGCCCCGCCGCGCGCGTGGCACGCGGATGGCAACGATGCTCTTGCCGTCTATCTCCTCAACAGTAACGTCCTTTTCGGAAAGTATATTGGAGCTGACTCTTTTATCGTTATTGACGATATCCCAAAACTCTTTTATCAGTCTTTGCGGGTCAGGCAGATCAACCGCATGGAATGATTTATCCCTATACTCCTCCACCCCAAGCAGAATAATGCCGCCAAGGGTGTTTGCAAAGGCGGAATATGTCTCCCAGATGCTGTGAGGAAGGCCTCCCAGCGCCTTTTTTGCCTCAATACGGTTATTCTCCTTGTATTTTTCTATCTTGTTGAAGTCGATCATCAGCAGACCTCCCGCTTTTCTACGTCAGCAACAAGCGCAAAACGCCCATCGCTGAACTATCCGTTTTCAGTATAACACAGCTTTTGCCATTAGTCAAAAAAATATTGCTACTGCAAAAGAAAATTTGAACGCCCTTGATACGCCCTTGCGCAACCCATACGTCTTGCAAAGCAAGGCAAGAAAAAGGAGCACGAATTTTCCGTTCGCACTCCTTTTGATCAAGGGAAACTAAACGGTTCCCTTTGTAATATCCGTTTCTTCAATTGCCGCTTTTTGAGTGTTGATGGTGCGCAGCACTTCAATATCGAATTTCGGTCTGCGGTCGTAGGTGTAAAGACCGTTGACCTCCTGCTCAACGTCGGTCAGCTGTGTGTAGCAAAAAGCACTTATTCCCTTGTTTTCCAGCATAGCTGTAACAAGTCCGCGATAGCGCTCGATGAACTCCTCCTTGCTTTTGGGGCGCATACCGGTGCTACGGAGATGCCCAAGAGCAGAGAAAGCACCATAAGAAAACTTAGTTATCTTGCAATAGATTTTCTTGTTTTCATTTTTGTGTTCCGCCTTTCTTATTTATATTTACTTGATTTCTACAAGAGCAGCTTCCGCAATTTCCACATTTCCCTCATATTCATTATACTTGCCACCGCGTATAACTATAGTATCCCCTTGGGAAATACCAGCTTTTTCAAATTCCGCAAATTTTCCATCTACCATAACACCAAAGAGATTCAAAGATGTACCGAATTCATCTTCAACAATCGCCAAAACCGGATTAACGATGGTTTTAACTGTGACTGTCATTGTTGAAGACTCCGTTCCACCCTTGTTGTCAAGCCATTCCTGAATAGAAATCTCGTTGGAAGCAGTTCCACCGAGCCTATTACCACATCCAGCCAGGATGGACAGTGCCAACAGAATAACGAGCAATG
>SVSB01000061.1 GCA_015064505.1 Oscillospiraceae bacterium | reverse complement strand
ATACCTTATGCAGCCTTGTCGTAGCTGTTTATAAGGTATTGGGCAATAAGCTTCTGCCCCTTGGAAAAGGTAGGCATCTTTTCTTCAAGCAGATGGATAAGATCACCGTTCATATTTCACACTCCGATTGTCTGCGAAGGACGCAGTATTTAAAAACGCAAGATTTTGGAAATAATATTGCAAAACTATCATTTCATTTTAACATTCACGGCGATAAAAGTCAATAATAATAGCTTTTTTTGCAATAAAGAATTGGGATACTTACAAAAAGGATGCAGGAACTTGCTTTCCTGCATCCTTTTGATTATTTCTTTTTCTTCAGTACGGCTATGAATACTACCGCCATTATCGCCGCGCCGCCAAGAGCGCTTGCTATAATGATCAGCGCCGTGTTGCTGCCGCTCTTTTCGGGTGCTTCGAGGGGAGCATCCGTTTGAGGAGCTTCGGTGGCGGGAGCATCCGTTTGGGGAGCTTCGGTGGCGGGAGCATCCGTTTGGGGAGCTTCCGTGGTCACGGGCTCCGTTACGGGCGCTTCCGATCTCGTGTCCATGGTAAAAGAGAACTGATTTACGGAGCGGTAGAACATTTCCTTTACGGTGGAGTAGTATTCAACGGTAACGTTTCGTCCGTCCTCGGAAAAATAGAGCATTGCAACCATTCCGAGACCGCCGAGGGATTTATCAGTGCCCTGGGGGTCAATAAGCATCTGGCTGACGGTGTTGCCCTTTTCGCCCTTGGTCTGGGTAAGCACAACGCGGTCGCAGGGATCGTGTCCCGACATAACGAGAACGATATTCTCGTGCTTGGAGATAAGCTTATCCCACATATGGTCGCCGTTGTTTGAGCCGCCCGTGGTTGCGGGAGGGCAAACGTCGTTCTGGTCAAGGGTGGTTCCGTCGCGGAACAGGTATGCGTGGGTGGTTATTATTACGTTGCGGTCGGGATACTCCTCGCATAGCTTTCCTGCCCACTCAAGGGCTCTGTCGTTTGCGCCGTAGTCAAGGGTTATCATAAGGTATTTGACCCTGCCCACCTCAAAAAGGCGGTAGGTATACAGCATATTGCTGCCGAAGCTTCCGTCAAAAACGTCTTTATAATCCGCCCAAGGGAAAGCCTTGTTGTAGGTGGCGGAGGTATCGTGATTTCCGCGCACGATGTTGTAGTCCACCTTGCCGTCAAGGGAATGGATAGCCTTTTTCGCTCTCTCCCATTCCTCGGTCCCGCTCTTTTCCGTAATATCACCGAGACCGAAAACGAAGCGGATCTTTTTTTCCTCTATATTATCAAGTATCCACTCGTATATGGTGCCGAACTTGTCGGGATAGACGTAATTCATTACCTGAGTGTCGCCTACCACCGCAAAGGAGTACGCGTAGTCGGTGACTTCCTCTTTATCCTCGGGCTTTATCCACAGCTCGTTTGAGGAGTAGCGCAGATCGTAGCCCTTTGCTCCCGTATCCTTTATATCGGCGTTTTTCTTGGCGCCCGCAAGCTCGTATCTTGCGATAAGACCGTCGTTTACCCCTGCGGCAATATCATCTTCCGTACGCACCGTGGAATAGATGGCGGCAGAGCGTATCTCGCCCTTAAAGAACTGCGCATTTCCGCTTCGCAGATCTCCGCCAAGGCAAAGACCGCTTGCGGCAAGGGTGTTTTCAAGCCCCTTATCGGTAATGGCAAGCATTCCCTTGCGCTTGCCGTCTATATAGCAGAAAACTCTCTTTTGGGAAAGATCGCGCACTATTGCAACGTGTACCCAATTTCCCGTGCAGACGTTAATGCCCGTAAAGGTCCAATCGGCAGTATTTCCATTGGAGTCCGTCCAATAAAGGCGCGGTCTGCCCGATTTATGTATCTCAAAGTTGATTATGGAGCGCCCTGCTCCGTAGTTGCCGAGTATAACTCCTGCACGTTCCGTGGCGGCAGAGGCGGGAAGCTTTATCCATGCTTCAAAGCTGTTTGGCGTTTCCGCAAGACCCTTTGTGGGCAGATAGGAGGTCTGTGCGCTGAAGGAAAGACCGCTTTCCTCCTCGGCAAGAACTGCGGGAACGAACGAGAACGTCATAACAATGCAAAAAAAGACGCAAAGGATCCGACTTAAAACTTTCATTTCGTTATCCTCCTTTAACAGAAGGGCGGGAGCAAGCCCCCGCCCTGCGTACGTGAAACGGTTTATTCTTCCGTTGAAACGATAACGCAGCAGATGGGCTTGCCCTCGCGCATAAAGTTTTCTTCGTATTCGGTGGTGATGTTTTCGGCGGCTCGTTCGCTGTTGTGCAGATCCGTGGTGGCAAATTCCACCCGCAGTCCCGCGTTCTGATATTCCTCCACGGAATATTCAAAGAGCTCCACGTTGTCGGTCTTCTGGATTATCTTACCGCCGGGAACGAGAAGCTTTTTGTAGGTCTCCAGCCTGTCGGGGGCGGTAAGGCGGCGCCTGTGGTGGCCTTTTTTGGGCCAGGGGTCGGAAAAGTTCAGGTAAATAACGGAGATGCTGTGCTCGGCAAACATCTCTTCCAGCTCCTCCGCGTGTCCGCAGATAAAGCGCAGATTGTTCTTTACCTCGTCCCTTCTCGCCATTGCCTTTTCAAGAGCGTTGATGATAACGTTTTCCACCTTTTCCATGGCGTAAAAGTTTATTTCGGGGCGGCTTGCGGCGTTCTTTACGGCAAAGGCGCCCTTTCCGCAGCCGATCTCCAGATGCACCTCTCCCTTTTTGTTGACGAAGGGGGCAAGGGCGTCCTCTTTCGTTATCTCTCTGTCGGGGGCAAGAAACTCCGCACAGTTCTGCAGCCTTTCGGCGCCGTGGCGTTTTTTTCGCATTCTCATATTGCAATTTTCCCTTACATTTAGTATAATTAACTGTGAATACGGTAATTTGCTGAGGTTTTTACCGTTTATGAAGCATTTACGAATGATATATTAACATATTGTGGCGAAAAAGTAAAGTTTTTTGCCGATTTTATAGATTTCGGGAAAGGAGAAATACATGGAAAAGGCTGATTTTCTTGACAGGGTCGCAGGTGGCCTTGCAAGCCACGGTCTGACGGGCGAAACGGTCTCCAGATATACGGATCGTGTATCCGCTTTGCTTGACGAGCTTCCCCCCGACGAGCTTAAGGCGATCCTTGCCGGCGGAATAGACGTGGAAGCCTTCGTTGCCGACCTTATAAAGGGAGAGCCCGAGGTCGAAAAAGCCCCAAAAAAGCCCGCAGGATCCGCACCGATGAAGCCTGCCGCTCCAAAGAAACCCGCCGAAGGCGGATCAAACAAGGCAGAGCCCTCAAAAAAGACGGATAAAAAGTCTGCGGAGATAAAGAAGGAGGCGCCGAAGGCAGTGCAGAAGAAGCCTGCGGAAGCCGCGCAGAAGAAGCCTGCGCCACAGCCAAAGCCCTCCGATGAAGCTCCCGCCACCCCCGCAAAGCCCAAAAAGGAAGTGGTAAGCGAGGGGGATAAGCAGGCGGAAAAGCCGAAAACCGCAGACGAGAGAAGGGAAAAAGCGCCCACGGAGCGCCTTCCCGCAAAGAAGATATCTGATGAAAACGGCAGACTGCGCTCTCCCGGCAAAATAGAGGATAATAAGGATCACACCAACTTCTGGATCCTTCTGCTGGCAACCTCGCCCATATGGCTGCTGCTGGTTGCGGCGGTGCTCGTTTTGTTCGTTGCAATGATAATCACCTTCGTGGTGTGCATCGTTCTTCTGGTTGCTGTGCTCATTGCCGTGGTGGTAGCGGGAACTGCGCTTTGCCTCGTTGGCGTTATATACGGCGCAACGCAGCTGTTTAACGACGCGACCCTTGCCGTGGGTCTTTACGAGCTTGGTCAGGGAATTATGATCGGCGGCGCTACTATTTTTATCGGCATAGTGCTTTACAATCTTGCGGTTCGCCTCTCTCCCTGGCTTATCAAGCAGACGGTACATATGATCGGCGGCTTCGGAAGAGCGCTTAAGCGCCTTTATTACAGAGTGAAGGGGGCGATGGCAAGATGAAACCCGCATCCATAATCTTTCTCGTTCTCTCCCTGCTTATAGTTCTTGGCGGATATTTGCTGTGCGGAGAAGCCGAAGAGCGCGCCGCAGAGCAGAATATCGAGCTTTTCAACATCTCCCGCGACAGTGACGGCAACCGCGTTTCCGTTATGGAATACGATACCGCAAAGATGGAGAAGATCTCCGTTGACCTGAAAAAGGGCAATGTGTACGTCCGCGAGGGCGAAGAATGCAAGGTGGAGATCTATAATCTCTTTGAGGGTGGGTATATCAAGGGCGTATCCAGCAATATGCTGCAGATAAACGATACTCTCGGCATCATGGACATTATCAAGGAAGGCGCACAGGGAATCTCCTTCTCGGGCCTTCGCAACATCCTCCACGATATAAAGCTGGAGGAGGCGGATAAGTGGATAAACGTCTACGTGCCCAAGGGCACGCCTCTGAACGCCATTCAGATTACGGTGCTGGAGGGCGATATAGTCTTTGAGAATATCCACGATATCGGCGCCGATATTATACTTAAGGCAGAAAAGGGCAATATTACCGTAAAGGACAGCAGCACCGGCTCCCGTATGCAGATAGATTCTCTTGCGGGAAACGTGGAGATCAGCGGAAGCTTTGCAAACGATATGCGCGTGAATACCGAGGAGGGCAATATCACCGTTCTGCCGGGAACCTCCTTTATCTCCGGTAATTTCTACGCAAAGAAGGGCGATATTTCCGTTGCCCTCTCCCAGAATATCAGCAAATTCGTTGCCGATATCACCGCATCGGAGCATATCAGCGTCAACGGTACTCCCTTAAGCTCCCAAAGCTTCACCACCTCCGCCACCGGCGGAATGAAGCTCACCGTCAAGGCCGAAAGCGGCAAGGCGGAGATCACGGACTGAAGCTGACGAAGCGACAAACCAAACAAAACCTGCAGATAAAAAACCAAGGCAAGCCTCGCGGCTTGCCTTGGTTTTTATCAGTAAAAATCTTATTTCTTCGGGCGGTGTGCTTCCACTCGGCGGACGAGATCCTTGCCGACTGCGCCCCAAAGGTTTACGAAGGCGCCGACCATATGCTCGGGCGCGTTCGCGAACAGCGCGTCGGACACCTCGTAGGTGAGATCGCCCTTGTAGTCGATCTCGCCCAGCGCCTTGGTTATCTCCTCCCAATCAAGCTTGCCCATATAGGGGAGCATATGGGCGTCGCTTGCGTACTCGTTATCGTGAACGTGCAGTGCAAGGAGACGGTCACGGCCGAGAGCGCGGATGAAATCCCCAACGCTTTCGGGCTGATCGGGCAGCAGGACGTGGCCCACGTCAAGACACGCCACGGCGTACTCGCTGTTAAGACCGTCTACGTAACGGATGAATTCTGCGGTGGTGGCGCAGGTATCTATGCAGATGTTCTTTCTCAGCTTATGCTTCTGCCACATATTTTCAACGCCGATCTTAACGCCGAATTTCTCCGCGTAGGGAAGGAGTCTGCCGTAATACTCCATATTCATGGCAAAGAGCTTTTCCTCGTTGCCTCTGTAGTCCAGATGGTGCAGGGGATGGATAACGCAGACGTCTGCCCCAAGGATGGAGGATATCTCCAGCGCCCTCACCATTCTCGGGAAAACCGTTCCGTTGAACAGCTCGGGATCCGCCCACATATTATAAGGGAACTTAAAGGGGGCGTGTGTCTGATTGACGGTAAGTCCCTCCGCCTCTATTATCCTGCGCGCGTTTGCGGCAACCTCGCGGTAATCATCCGTAAGGTAAGGGGAGTTGGGGAGCTCCAGATTGGAAATAAGGCTGTAGTCGCAGGCATCGAAGCCCGCTTCCTTTACGATCTTTGCCGCAAGGGGAAGTCCCAGCTTGAGCTCCAGAGCACCGATATTGGCAGATAGTCTCATAGCTTTTCCTCCATTATATATATAAATACGTTCCGTTTTCGGTTTGTGTGAGGCCTTGGAGGGGAATAGATCCCCTCGCCTTATATTACCGTGCGATCTTTCCTTCTATTTCCGTAAGACCCTCGTCAAAGAAGCTCCAATCCTTGTGCCAACGGAGGCTTTCAAGGCGGAAGGCGCAGGGCCATGCGGGAAGCCACTGGGAGGGACCGAAGGGCTTAACGCCGTAGCGTCCCCAACGGGTATGGAATATCGCCTCGTCCTGAGAGCCTGCGGGGCGGATACGGCCGTTAACGTACTGGGTACCGTCGGAGATGCACTGGCACGCGTTGCACCAGAAGGCAACGGCACGCTCGCGCCACTGACTATATCCCGTTATCTCGTAAAGCTTAAGGAAGGAAAGCACGTCGCGGAGCGCGTACTGGTCCATTGCCTGATGGGGAGTGGATACGCTGGTAGAACCAAAGGTATCGTAGCCCATCTTGGTAATAAGGCAGTCCTCGGGATACTTAACGGTGTAGTACATCATCCAGGTGCACAGATACCATGCGATCTTTTCTGCGCGCTCAACGTACTTTTTGTCGCCCGTGATCTCGTAAAGGGCAAGTGCGTCGCGGAGCAGGGGAGAGGAGGATTCCTTATCTATGCTGTAGGTATCAAGTGCTCCCGCAGTGGTAAATCCGTCTCTTTCAAGTCCCTGATAATAGAAATCAAAGGCCTTTATTGCGGCGTTAAGATACTTTTTATCTCCGCTCTTTTTATAGGCGGTGATAATGGGAAGCACGAGGAAGGTGCCGATGGTGCCCTTCTTTGTGCGGAGCGTTCCGTCACCGTTCCAGCTCTTTGCAAAGCTGCCCTCCTCGTCCTGGCGCTCAATGGCAAAATCGCAGATGTCGTACGCGATCTTCAGGTAGTCGGGTCTGTCGATGCCCGCCTCCTTCAGAAGATCGTAAGCTTCAAAATATCCGTCGGCTCCCGTACCCAGATTGCAGGCGTCCTGCTGGAACTGTATCTGACCCTCCGCATTTCTGCGCAGCTTCTTGCCAAGGAAGTTTCTGTAAGTTTCGTACATACATTCGCCGATAGCGTAGCGGTCTATATCCTCAACCTTGAGGCTTTCAAAATCCACGTATCTCCAAGGGTCGTAATCCACCTTAACGCCGATAATGCCCGCGTCTATCTTGCCGAACTTTATCCAGTTATCGTGGGCGCCGATGCCCTTTTCAAGCATTTCCTTATCGCCCGTCTGCAGATAATCCCAGATGTAGGCGTTTGCCATGGACGCGCTCTGTCCGACCCAGCCAAGCTCGTAGCGATGCTCGTTCTTTTTGTAGGAATGAGTACCGGGATACCACTGAGAACCTACGGTAAAGCCGGAAAAACCGTTCTTCTCCTCCTGATAGAGGTAACGGGTGTACGCCATGGAGAGGCGGTAAAGCTCCTTTGCGGTCATGGGCGCTTTTATGGCGTGTCCGTAATAGCGCCATGCAAAATCAAGCAGGTACTTATAGCGGTGCTTCGTTCCGTCCGAGGGAACCGCCATAATAACTGCCTCAAAATCACAGCGGGGCTCCATGGTGCCCTGGAAGGGCTCTCCCCAGAAGTGGCGCTGAAGGGTGCGGGGCTTTTCCTCCTCCGGGAATATAACAACGTGCAGCTCTCCCTCGTCTACCTTGTAAAGAGAGCAGGCGTTATTATCGTTTTCCTTTGCCATAAGGGCAACGCTTATATCTGCGTTCTCACTGTAAGTGCAAGAAGGAATGGTTCCTCTGTGAGATGCCCAGGACCAGGGAGTGCCGTCCGTATCTCTGTCACCAACGTACTCCGCAAGACTGCCCCAGCCGTTGCCGTTGTAGCTGATGGCGGGTACCATGGTGAAATCGGGCTCACCTATAAGCAGCATCTCCATGCGCATCTTGTCGGTGGGGACGTCGGTCTTGCGGAGCCAACGCCACTTGCCCTCCTCAATGGGCTCAAAGGTGTCTTCCGCGCCCTCTATCGCAAGGATCTTTGCATACTCCTTGCCGTCAACGCAAACTGCATGACCGTATTCGGTCTTTACGATGCTTACCATTATCTTTCCTCCGTAATTTATATTTGCGGTATCAGGGAATAATTTTCACCCCTATTGTATCATCAAGACTTGCACTTTGCAACCAATACGAACGATGTTTCGATGTTTTTGCAAATTTATGCGATTTTTTTGTACTGAATCTGCGAGGGTGGTTAGAACACGAGGGATAATGCGGGGGATTTCTTGAAAGAAATCCCCCGCACCCCCTTAGAACTTTAATACTACTCGTTTGCGGAGCAAACATATCGCACGCGAAGCGTATATCTCATTGCGAAGCGATATATCGCAGATCCCGCAAGGGATCTATATCGCCGCGTGACCGTCCCAAAGGACGTCACGCAACCGTAGGGGCGACCATTTGCCTTCCCCAGAAGGGGAAGGGGAACCGCAAAGCGGGTGATGAGGTGTGAGCGCACAGAAACAATTACCATCTCTGCCGCCCCTTTACGCAACTCCCTTCGTCACGCTTCGCGTGCCACCTCCCTCCGCAGGGAGGCTAACTGTAGGGGCGACCATTGGTCGTCCGAGCCTTCCCCAGAAGGGGAAGGGGGACCGCGCAAGCGACGGATGAGGTGTACACCCTCTACAGTCAAAACAAAAAAACACCGCCAAAGACGTATCTTTGGCGGCGTTCTGCGTAAAGATCAATAATTCTGGCTGAACATATTGCTCTCGCCCACCTTGAAGTCACCGAAGTACTCCTTGGGGTCGATGCCAACGAACTTAGCGAAGTTGATCATCTCAACAACGGTGTTCTCGTTTACGGGTACGCCGTTCTGCTTTCTGTCCTCGGTAGCGAAGATCTCCTTCTCGCCGTGGGTGTAGATGCGGTCGTGTCCGTCT
>SVSB01000010.1 GCA_015064505.1 Oscillospiraceae bacterium | reverse complement strand
GCTGCTTGTAACCACACCGGTAAGGCTAACATCACCGTTGGCGGCACCGCTCACGTTTACAAGCTCTATGCTGCTTCCGTTAACGTAAACGACGTATCCTGCGGCGACGTCGAGGTTACAATCAGAGGCGAGGGTCAGGTTGATATCCTCTACGGTGCAGTTAAGCCCAACATGGGTGTTACAGTTAACAGCCTTACCGTTAACTGGAATTCCGGTAACTTCGGTCCCTTCCTCACTCCTATCGACGGTTCCGCAGAGGGTCTTGAAGAGCCCGATATGCGTACCACCTATACCAACGGCTACACTCTTAAGTACTCCGAGCACGTTCTCAACAACGAGAACCTCGAGATCGCTAAGATGGCATTCGAGAAGGCAGAGCAGGTTAACGGCATCGAGCTTGACGTTGTTGTTACCGAGGCTCCCGATCCTGTAACCGAGCCCGTTACCGAGCCCGTTACCGACGCTCCCGCAACCGAGCCCGTTACCGATGCTCCCGCAACCGAGCCCGTTACCGATGCTCCCGCAACCGAGCCCGTTACCGATGCTCCCGCTACTCAGGCTCCTACCACCCAGGCTCCCACCACTCAGGCACCCGCTCCTGTCGATGACGGCGGCGCTAACATCGGCCTTATTATCGGTATCGTTGCAGCTGTTGTAGTTGTAGCTGTTATCGTTTTCGTAATCGTAAAGAAGGCAAAGAAATAATCAATTGAACCTATAAAGCAAGGCTATCGCAAGATAGCCTTGCTTTCCTTTTTGAGCCAAGGTGCATTTTTGTTATAATTGATGGCATAATTCTTTTGTTATGAGAAAATGTTATAGCAAAAATGTTAAAAATCTATTTACAAATGCATAACAAGTTTGTTATAATCATACTGTAAATCCCAAAATACATAAGGAGAAACAAAATGAAAAAGATTCTTGCACTTGTTCTTTGCGCTATCCTTGTTTGCGCAATGGTTCCTTTCTCTGTTTCTGCAGCTGAAGGCGCAACCGTAGTTTACCTTAAGGACGGCGCCGCAGGCGACGGCTCTTCCGCAGAAAACGCTGTTGGCGATCTTCAGTCTGCTTATAACGCGTTGGACCTCACCAAGGATTGTACCATCGTAGTATGCGGTCCCTTCTCTCAGAATGCAAACTTTGACTACGCAGTTCCTTTCACCGGCTCCGTAACCTTCACCTCCGTTTACGGCGGCGTTGACTACCGTGCTACTGCTGCTGCCGAGTATATCATCACCGGCGGCTTCAGATTCTTTATGACCGGCGCTACAACCTTTGAGAACCTTAATATCCACCTCAACAAGGCGTTTTGGTTCGTTATCGCTCAGTGCTACCCTGTAACCTTCGGAGAGGGTGTTGCCACTGCTTTTGACGGCGATACTACCGGACTTAATTTTGCTAAGGCTATTTCCATTCTTGGCGGCTATCAGGCAACTGACGGAATGAGCGTAGCTGACGAGACCAAGGATATTAACATTACCGTTCTCAGCGGTGAGAGATTTGCTATCGGTGCATACAACCGTCAGGCTGATGCCCGTAACCACAGCGGTAAGGCTAATATTACCGTTGGCGGCACCGCAAAGGTCGGCTGCCTCTACTTCAGCTCTGTAAATAAGCCCAACGTATCTTGCGGCGACGTTGAGATCACCGTTAAGGATGATGCAAACGTACAGTACATTCTCGGTACTCCCGGTGCTGAGACCGGCGTAACCGTTAACAGTCTTACCGTAAACTGGCTTGGTGGTAACATTGAGAACGTAAGCTCCAAGGACGCTATTCTTCCCGGTCTTACCTTCACTACTCCCAATACCGTTACCTGCGTTAACGGTGCTACTCTTAAGTATGCTCCCGCAGTTAAGACCAACCAGTACTTCGAGATCGCTTCTCTCGGCTTTGATAAGGCAGAGGAGATCGCGGAGACTCCCGTTGTTACCGAGCCCGTTGTAACCACTGAGGCTGTTGTTACCACCGAAGCAACCGTAACCACCGAGGCTGCCGTAACCACCGAAGCTACCGTTGATACTACTGTAGCTCCCGTTGATCCCGAGCCCACTCCCTCCACCGGTGACGCATCCGTTATGATCGCTGTTGCAGCTGCAGCAGTTATCTCCGTTGCCGCTGTAGTACTTCTCAAGAAGAAGGAAAACTAAGTCGATTATGCGAAAAGACTCGTCTCGCGGCGGGTCTTTTCTTATTTTAAAAAGTGCTTTACATCCGTAAAACAATCTGTTAAAATAATAGTATAAACGTCGTTTTGTGGAGGCATTATGAAAAAAGCGGTTGCTGTTTTCCTTTGCTTGCTATTTGTGTTTGCGATTATACCTTTGCCCGTTTCTGCGGGAAACAAAACCGTTGTGTTCTTAAAAAACGGAGGCAAGGGCGACGGCTCTTCGCCGTCAAAAGCTGTTGGCACTATCGCAAATGCTTTTGATGCTCTTGACCTTTCCAAGGACTGCTTGATCGTTATCTGCGGTGCTTTTGATCAGGACGCTACCTTTGATTACGGTAAAGATTACAGCGGGTCCGTGAAGATCACTTCTAACTTCGCGGGCGTTGATTACGGAGAGAGTGACGGAGCGGAATACCGTGCTTTGGGATGCCGTTTCGTACTTCACGGAAAGATCGAATTTGACGATATTACGATTCGATTGAAGGAGAATTATTTCTTTTTTATTGCTAATTGTCACCCCATTATTTTTGGTGACGGCGTTAAGACCGTATTTGACGCAAAGCCATCCGGGATGGATTTTGCTTCTGCGCTTTCTATTCTCGGCGGCTACCAGAACGGCGTAGGGATGCCCGATATGGCTTCTCACAGAGATATCAACGTTACCGTATTGGGTGGAGAAAAGATATTTATCGGTGTATTCAACCGATCGGTCGCCTACGGAAATCATTACGGCAATGCAAGTATCACCGTTGGTGGCAAAGCAAAGGTGGGCGCTATTTGCTTTACTTCAGTCGGTGCAGAGAATCTTCTTTGCGGAAACGTCCGGATAACGGTCAAGGATAACGCGGTTGTGAATTATATCTTTGCTGATGGATATTACGAAAACGTAGACGTAAACAGCATTGTCGTTAACTGGGAAGGCGGTAAGATAGGAGCTGTTTCTCTTAACGATGCCCGCGCTATTGCAAACAAGCCCGAAACCTACAATACCGAGATATTTAATCCTTCGTTGATCAGATATTCTTCAAAAATCATGACTCAGCCGACATATAAAAGCGTTTCAAGCGTTTTTGATACCAAGGTCAGAATAGGTACTCCGTCGGATACCGAGCCAAGCTTTGTTACCGATGCTCCGATAGTAATTCCCGAGGATTCTTTTGTTTTTGACATAGACGGCGAATCGGTTGATGAAGTTACGGCAGACTCTGATCTAAACGATAGCGAATCCGCACACGTGACCGTTGATCATACTTCAGGAAGCGGGGGAGCTTCAGCGGATAACGGCACTTCTGTGACGATCGCAGTGCTGATATGCGCGGCGATTATCGCAATCGGTGCCGTGATCATAGTATTTGTTTTAAAGAAAAAATAAGAAAATGAGCCGAGAGATCGGCTCATTTTCTTATTTAGAAAGCTTTCTTTTGCGGTATTCGCTTGGGGTGGTGCCCGTAATGTCCTTAAAAACGCGATTGAACGTATTAAGAGAGGCAAAACCCGAATCCATAGCTATTTCCGCGATGGTCGATTCCGAGCTTTTAAGAAGGCTTTTGGCGTGATTTATACGGTACGTTGCAAGAAAGGTGCGGAAGTTCATCTTAGTAAGAGAGTGCAGGGTGGAGGATAGGTATTTTTCGTGATATCCAAGCTCCTTTGACATATCGGTCAGAGTGATGTCGCTTCTGAAGTTCTGGGATATGTAATTGATCGCAGAGTGGTAAAGGGAATTATCGTTGCGGCTTCGGGGAAGCATATTGGTTTTATTTGCAAGCTCCGAATAAAGCAGATGGAGCATCCCCGTCAGTTTTATTATATTGGTTGGATCTAATTTAACCAGCGCCTCGGCGTATTTTTTGCTTTCTCCCAGCGGGATGATGCAATTCTCGGGGGCGCTGTCGGGATACAAACGAAAGAAGGTTTGCAGAAAGTCGTTGGAATAAACGGCGCACCACATCTCGCAGGGCGTTTCGGGTGTATATTCGTGGATAACGTTAGGAAATATAAAAGCCGCGTGTCCCTCGGGGATGATCACCCGTTCTCCGTTGATAGAAGCCGTGAGATTGCCCGTGCGAACGTAAGCAAGCTCGCTGTATTCGTGAATATGCGGAGGTACGGTGTATTTTTTGTGAAAACGGCATTTAAAGGAATAGCTTTCGCCGATATTTTCATTCTGATATTTTAACATCACGCATCTCCTTACTTTTTGGCTATATTATATCGCTTTTATGCTTTGCCGTCAAGGACTTATTTGATATAATTTTTTTGTAAGTCTTATTTATATTTTACTTTTTGGAGGTATAATATGCTTCAGCAATGGACTAAAGAGCAGGCTTGGGAGTGGTATAATGAGCAGCCGTGGATCCGCGGATTTAACGGTTATCCTTCCAACTGCGTAAACCGCATCGCCATGTGGCAGGAGTACAATCATAAGGAAGTTATCGATCAGATCAGATATGAGTTTGAGCTCGCTAAAAAGACCGGACTTAACGCCGTTCGTGCCATCATCCAGTTCGAGGTTTGGTACTACGAGCACGATAGCTTTATGAACAACCTTGAGGAGTACATTGCATCTGCCGATGAGTTTGGCATCAAAGTAATGCTTACTCTCGGTAACGACTGCACCGTGCCCAAGGAGCTTTTCATTCCCGCAAAGTTCGGCGAGCAGAAGGTTGACTGGGGTTATCACTCCGGAATCTGCCGCGGACCTCACGCAGGCGGATACACCGCTCACGGATATATGGTACCCGACGAGCCCGATATGCAACCCAAGTTCTTTGAGATGGTTGACGAGATCGCCGCAAAGTATGCAAAGGATCCCCGCATCCAGATCTGGGACGTATGGAATGAGATCTCCAACGGTCGCCGCGGCGATATGAGCGTGCCTATGATGGAAAAGCTCTTTGAGATCATTCGTTCTCACGATCCAATTCAGCCTCTTACCGCTGACTGCTGGGCTTATAATAAGGATCTTGATATCTCTAACTCCGCACAGCTTCGTGCCTGCGAGCTTTCCGATATCATTACCTTCCACTATTACGGAAGCTTCCAGAACATGATAGTTCTTATCGAAAAGCTTAAGAAACAGTTTGGCAGACCCCTTATCAATAACGAGTGGCTCAACCGTATCTCCCACAACAACGTTGACGAGATATTCCCCCTCTTCTACCTTGAGGGTATCGGCTCTTATCACTGGGGACTCATTCAGGGCTTCTCCCAGACCTATGAGCCTTGGGGAACTTATATGAAGGATATCGAGGATCCCGAGTATTACGGACCCAGAGATCTTACAAAATTCCAGCACGATCTCTACCGCTTCAACGGCAAGCCTTACATAGCTAAGGAGATCCAGATCATGCAGCGCTTTGCGGCTATGGCTGATAAGCGCTTTGAAGAGAAGCAGGCAGCGAAGAATAAGTAATTGATATAAAAAACGGACAGTCCGGCATGCCGTCCCTACTGCAGAGTAACATCTGACCTGTAGGGAACGGCGTCCTTCAGCACCTCAAAGAGGTGGCGCTTCGCGCGCTCACCCCTTTGGGGTTCGATACCTCGACGGTCCGTTTTTTTGCTTGTAAATGAAACGCGGTGCTTCCGGAGAAGCACCGCGTTTTGTTAATTAAAGACCGCGCTTTACGTAAGAGGTGTGGAGGATCTCGTGAGCCTTGTGGCTTCCGGGCTTTCCGAAGTACTCGTCGTAAATAGTCTTGATCATACTATTCTCGTGAGACTTGCGGAGATCCATCTTCTTATCAGCGGTGTAGAGAACCTGTGCACGAACTGCACGGAGGTCAACGGTGTTGCGTACGCTTGCGGGCTGGAGGGGCTGACCGCCGCCGTTTACACAGCCGCCGGGGCAGCACATGATCTCAATGAACTCGTACTGCTCCTCGCCGCTCTCAACAGCACGGAGAAGCTTCTTTGCGTTCTTGGTGCCGCTTGCAACTGCAACTCTGATGGTGTTGTCGCCAAGCTTGTAGGTAGCGCGCTTGATACCCTCGGTACCGCGAACGTCCTCAAACTCAACCTTCTCAAGGGGCTTGCCGAGGATAACCTCAGCTGCGGTACGGAGAGCAGCCTCCATAACGCCGCCGGTAGCGCCGAAGATAACGCCTGCGCCGGAACCAACGGAGAAGGGATTATCAAACTTCTCGTCGTTAAGAGACTTGAAGTCTATGCCGCAGGTCTCAATGAGTCTGCCAAGCTCTCTGGTGGTAACAGCGATATCAACGTCGGGAACGCCTGCTGCGTTCTGATCCGCTCTGCCAACCTCAAACTTCTTTGCGGTGCAGGGGATAGCGGATACGAATACGATATCCTTGGGGTCAAGACCGTGCTTCTGAGCGTAATAGGTCTTGTATACTGCGCCGAACATCTGCTGAGGAGACTTGCAGGTGGAGAGGTTATCGGTAAGCTCGGGGAAGTAGTGCTCGCAGTACTTGATCCATCCGGGGCTGCAGGAGGTCATCATGGGCAGCTTGCCGCCGTTCTGGATGCGGTCAAGAAGCTCGGTAGCCTCTTCCATAATGGTAAGGTCGGCGGTGAAGTTCATGTCGTAAACGCCGTCGAAGCCTACGCGGCGAAGAGCCGCAACCATCTTGCCCTCAACGTCGGTACCGGGCTCCATGCCGAAGCACTCGCCGAGGGTAGCGCGGATAGAGGGAGCACAGCAGATAGCAACGTGCTTGGTGGGATCTGCAATAGCATCAAGGATCTTAGCGGTATCGTCCTTCTCGTAAAGAGCGCCAACGGGGCAAGCAACGATACACTGACCGCAGGATACGCAGGAGGTCTCGGCAAGATTCTTTCCGAAGAAAGCGCCGATCTCCGTGTCATAACCGCGGTTGTTTGCGCCGATAACGCCGATCTCCTGCATATCGCGGCAGGCAGCTACGCAACGGCGGCAAAGGATACACTTGTTGTTGTCGCGTACAAGGAACGCGGTGGAAACGTCAAGAGGCTTCTTTTCGTTCTTTGCGTTCTCAAATGCGTTCTCGTCAACGCCGTAGTCACGGCAGAGCTTCTGGAGCTCACAGTCAGTAGAACGTACGCAGGAGAGACACTTCTTTTCGTGAGCGGAGAGAAGAAGCTCAAGGTTCATCTTTCTGGAAGCGATGATCTTGGGAGTGTTGGTCTTAACCTCCATTCCGTCGCTTACGGGGTACACGCAGGCGGTAACCATTCTGAAGGGTCTGCCGCCCTCGGAAACTTCAACAAGGCAAAGGCGGCAAGCGCCGATCTCGTTGATGTCCTTAAGATAGCAAAGGGTGGGGATGTCAACGCCCGCAGTCTTCGCAGCTTCAAGGACGGTTGCATCAGCAGGTACGGAAACCGCGATGCCGTTTATCTTAACATTAACCATATCCATTATCGGTTTACTCCTTTCTTACTGCTTTACGATAGCGCCGAACTTACAGGTCTCGATACATACGCCGCACTTTACGCACTTCTCAGCGTCGATAACGTGAGGCTGCTTAACGGTACCGGAGATAGCACCAACGGGGCACTTGCGTGCGCACGCGGTACAACCCTTACACTTGTCCTCGATGATAACGTAGCGCATAAGGTTCTTACATACGCCGGCGGGGCACTTCTTATCAACGACGTGAGCAATATACTCGTCGCGGAAGTACTGAAGGGTAGAAAGAACGGGGTTGGGAGCCGTCTGTCCAAGACCGCAGAGTGAAGCGGACTTAACGTAGTTGCAGAGCTCCTCAAGCTTGTCTATATCCTCAAGAGTGCCGTTGCCGCTGGTGATCTTATCAAGGATCTCAAGCATACGAACGGTACCTACGCGGCAGGGTGTGCACTTACCGCAGGACTCGTCAACGGTGAACTCAAGGAAGAACTTAGCAATGTCAACCATGCAGTTGTCCTCATCCATAACGATGAGTCCGCCGGATCCCATGATGGAGCCGATGGCTGCAAGGTTCTCAAAGTCGATGGGAGTGTCGATGTGCTTTTCGGGGATACATCCGCCGGAAGGACCACCGGTCTGGGCAGCCTTGAACTTCTTGCCGTCCGGAATACCGCCGCCGATCTCGTAGATGATCTCGCGGAGAGTGGTACCCATGGGAACCTCAACAAGTCCGGTGTTCTTTATCTTACCGCCGAGAGCAAATACCTTGGTACCGGAAGACTTCTCGGTACCCATGGACTTGAACCAATCCGCACCGTTAAGAATGATCTGCGCGATGTTTGCGTAGGTCTCAACGTTGTTAAGGATGGAGGGGCGGCCGAAAAGTCCCTTAACTGCAGGGAAGGGAGGACGGGGACGGGGCTCGCCGCGCTTGCCCTCGATAGAGGTCATAAGAGCGGTCTCCTCGCCGCATACGAATGCGCCCGCGCCAAGACGGAGCTCGATGTCAAAGTTGAAGCCGCTGCCGAAGATGTCCTTGCCGAGGAGGCCGTACTCGCGAGCCTGCTTGAGAGCGATCTCAAGGCGCTTAACTGCGATAGGATACTCTGCACGAACGTAAACGTAACCCTGATCGGAGCCGATAGCGTATCCTGCGATAGCCATAGCCTCGATAAGAGCGTGGGGGTCACCCTCAAGGATGGAGCGGTCCATGAATGCTCCGGGGTCGCCCTCGTCTGCGTTGCAGCAAACGTACTTCTTGCCTGCGGGCTGGTTAGCGGCAAACTGCCACTTCATACCGGTAGGGAAGCCTGCGCCGCCGCGTCCGCGAAGACCGGAAGCCTTGATAAGGTCGATAACCTCCTGGGGCTTCATCTCGGTAAGAACCTTACCAAGCGCCTGATAACCGTCGGTACCAATGTACTCTTCGATATTCTCGGGGTTGATAACGCCGCAGTTGCGGAGAGCGATTCTCTTCTGCTTCTTATAGAATGCGGTCTCGTTAAGGGAGAGGATCTCGTCTGCCTTAACGGTCTCGTCGTAAGCGAGGTGCTTAACTATTCTACCCTTAAGAAGATGCTCGGAAACGATTTCGGGAACGTCCTCAACGGTAACTCTGGAGTAGAAGGTTCCCTCAGGGTAAACTATCATAATGGGGCCGAGTGCGCAAAGACCGAAGCATCCGGTAACGACTACCTTTACTTCATTCTCAAGACCTGCAGCCTTGAGCTCGGCGACCATTTTATCCTTGATTTTTGCGCTGCCGGAAGAGCTACAGCCCGTTCCGCCGCATATAAGTACGGTTGATCTGACCATTCTCTATTTCCTCCTATTATTTCTGCGCGCTGCCGATGGTGAACTCGGAAACAGGCTTGCCGCCCTTGATGTGCTCCTCAAAAACGCGCTGAGCCTTCTCTGCGGTCATCTTAACGTAAGTAACCTTTTCCTTGCCGGGCTCAACTACCTCAACAACGGGCTCATACTGGCAGATGCCGATGCAGCCGGTCTGAGCAACGGTAACGTTTGCGATGTTGGCTTCAGCTACAGCCTCAACGAAAGCGTTGAGAACGGGACGTGCGCCTGCTGCAATGCCGCAGGTAGCCATGCCGACGATGATCTTGGTGCCCTCAAGGTCGTTTGCTCTGGAGGCAACCTGATTCTTCATCTTGTCGCGGATGGCGGAAAGTTCTGCTAAACTTTTCATTTAACTTTCTCCTGTATGGTAATTATTATTTTTTAGTGGGTTGAAATCAGTCGCCGAATATTTCTGCGTAACAGCCTTCAAGATATTCTTTTATCCACATCAGAACGTCCGGTGTGTCAAGCGGAACTCCTTCAAGCTGAGCGCGCAGCTCTCTTGTGTCAAGAACGATCTCCTTGCCGTCGCGCACGTGGGTGAACACAAGGTCCTTATCGGGTGCCGCGCCTATCGCCGTCATTACCGTCTCGGGCATATCGCCCAGGGGGATGGCGTCGATGTGCGACATATCGAACACCGCCGTTACCGCAGTACCAACGCCAACGGTGCTCTCTATGGAGAAGCTGCCGCCCGTCTGCTCTGCTTCCATCTTGAAGAAGGGAAGTCCAAGGCCGACCTTGCGCGTTTTTCTGGTGGTAAAGAATGGATCTGTGACGTTTGCCACCTGTTCGGGAGACATTCCGCAGCCCTGATCCTTAATGAGGATCGTAAGCATCTTGCCGTTCTCCGTAACGGTTATTTCCGTAAGCGGGGAACCGGCGCGGACGGAGTTCATCGTGATGTCAAGAATGTTTTCGGATAACTGCTTCATCTGGAATTACATATACTTCTTGAGTATGCCCTCTACCTGAGCAACGGTAAGTCTTCCGTATACCTCGTTATTGATGGTAAGTACGGGAGCAAGACCGCATGCGCCGATGCAGCGGGTAGCCTCAATGCTGTACTTTCCGTCGCGGCTGGTTTCGCCAACGGCAAGGTCGAGGATGCTGGAGATCTTGTCAAGGATTCCGCCGGAGCCCTTAACGTAGCAAGCGGTACCGAGACAAACGGCGATCGCTACTTCTCCCTTGGGGTTAAGCGAGAACTGAGAATAGAAAGTGGAAACGCCGTATACCTGCTCAAAGGGGATGTCCATGGCAAGCGCGATGTGGCGCTGAACCTCCTGAGGCAGATAGCCGTAAATTTCCTGCGCACCCTGCAAAACGGGCATAAGCGCACCGGGATCGTCCTTATGAGCGGCAATGAGTCTGTCGAGCTCAAGCTCCTGCTCATGGGTTCCCTTGAAAGCCACTGTGGTTGGTTTCTTTTTCATTTGTGGTTTTGTCCTCCTGTTAGGGAATAATATGATAACTTGGGGTATATCAACTCGTATATTATACTATATAAATTGTAAAAAGTCTATATCATTTCGCAAAATAATTATTTTTTTCACAAACTTTCGGTATCTTTTGAGTTTGTATTCTCAATATCGGCAATATTTGAGCATTTTTACTATGAGATTGACGGATTCTTGTGTCGTATTGTCGGAAGTGCCGAAAGGAACAGAACAATAATTCAGTTCGCTTCTAACAAAAGTCCTTTACAAACCGCACGGTGCTGTGGTATTATTTGAATAGATAAATTCGGGAGGGGATCATGTTGAACTATACGTTGCTTCAAAGTATGCACCTTAAGCGTCAGGCAAAGGGTTTCACCATAACCCGCGACAGCGTGTATTGCTATGTTTTCCTGCATTTTATCAACCCCGTTGAGATTATAAATAACGGACACCTGGTTCAGACCTCCTCCAATGCCTGCTATATCTGCACACCCGGAAGTCCCGTGTATTACAAGGCGGGCATTATAGAGCTTCTTCACAATTTTATGCACTTCGAGGTGGACGATCCCGATGAATTTACGAAGAAGGGGCTCCCTCTTAATACCGTGTTCTATACCGATATGCAGGAAAGCATCACCCGCGACGTTGAGTATATGGACTGGATCCGCACTGCTCGTCAGCCCGCCCACCTTCAAAAGCTGAATTCGGTTATCGACAGATTTTTCGATTCTCTTGCCGACGAGCAGAAGAAGAATAAGGTTTCTCTCGGTCAAAGCTCTCAGGTAGCTCTTGACAATCTGCGCAGCATGATCTACATATCACCTGCGGATTGGAACGTGGAATCCATGGCGAATTTCGTGCATCTTTCCCGTTCGCACTTTTCAATCAAATATAAGGAGCGCTTCGGCATATCCCCCAACGAGGACCTCACGCAGGCAGCATTGCTGCTTGCCACCAGATATCTTACCAACGGCAATATGCAGGTGTACGATATTGCATATGAATGTGGTTTCAGCAGCCCCGAGTATTTCATCAGAATATTCAAGGCCAAAAAAGGCGTGACTCCCGGCAAGTTCCGTGAGATATACAGAGATTACGGAGGTGACGGAAGTTTGCCGCAATCCGACGTTATGCCCTGGGAAACTCCCGAAGGCAAGCTCGCCGCACAAAAATGCAGGATAGAGAGGCAAAAATGATTAAAAAGATCGCTTTTTTGCTGGCAATCGTTATGCTTGCTGCTTCGCTTTCAGCTTGTTTGACAAACGGTAACGCGGTGACGACTACCGATTCTTCCCAAACAGGAGATGCCGATATGATTGATATCACCACCGAGGTCATCACCCACACAACAACGGAACCTATAACAGAGCCTGTGACAGAGCCTCCCGTAACGGAGCCTCCCGTAACGGAACCCCCTGCAACGGAGCCTCCTGCAACAGAGCCTCCTGCAACTGAGCCTCCTGCAACAGAACCTCCCGTAACGGAGCCTCCCGCAACGGAACCTCCGGAAACCGAGCCTCCCGCAACGGAGCCTCCGGAAACCGAACCTCCCGCAACGGAACCTCCCGTAACGGAGCCTCCTGCAACAGAGCCTCCTGCAACAGAGCCTCCTGCAACAGAGCCTCCTGCAACAGAACCTCCCGTAACGGAGCCCCCTGCAACGGAACCTCCGGAAACCGAGCCTGTTATTATTGATGACGGAATAATAGACGGTGCGGCATATTCTGTGAAAAATACTTCATCAGTTGCGCTCGGAACATCCACGTACGGACAAGTGCACGGTGAAGCCGTAAAGCTTGTCAGCTATTGCGGGGATCTTGATCAGCTGTGGCGCTTTTTCCGGCAAAACGACGGCACCTATAAGATCCAGAACGCATCAACCGGCTATTACCTTTCCGTAACCGGAAAGAACGTCAGGGACGGAGCCGCAGTTTCCCTTTACACTTCTGCGTCAAATCAAGGTCAGCGCTGGCGAGTTATTCCCGAGGGGGAAGGCTTCGTTTTGAAATGTGAGGACACGAACAGCTATCTTTCCTGCTCTTCTGCTATGGGAGTGGGATTTGCCATACAGCGCACGGATAAGTCCCACGCCCTCGTTTTTGCCCTTGACGCACTCGTATCTCCCGATACCGAGCTTCCGCAGATACTTCCTCTTAAGGGTGCTATCGGAGCACCGGGAAGCTGTCCGGAGGTTATTAAATATAACGGTAAGTATTACTGCATCAATATGCACACGGGAATGTGGGTAAAGTCCTCAAAGGACCTTATTACTTGGACGAAGGAAGTTCAGGTGTATCCTACGAAGCCTGCGTGGATAAAGGACGAGCTTGGCTCCGATTCCATCTGGGCACCGGGATTTTATACGGTTGGCGGAAAGCTGTACATATATTACTGCTCCTCCACCTCAGGCTCCCGCAATTCTGTTATCGGTCTTACGGAGTGCGTAAGCCCCCTCGGTCCCTTTACGGATAAGGGAATGGTCATGCGCTCCTATAAGGACGGCGCGGACAGAACGCCCTATAACTGCATTGACCCAAATATATTCACCGATGACGACGGAAAGGTTTGGCTTATCTGGGGCTCTTATGCAGAAGGTATATACATAAGACGCATTGATCCCGAGACGGGTATGCCCCATAAAGATTATCCCGAAATGCATTGCATTGCCGACGCTCCCGATTTTATGGAAGCACCGTATCTCGTTAAGCGCGGAGATTATTACTACCTGTTCGTTGCCATGGGCAGTCTTAAAAAGACCGCCGACTACTACTGGGCAGTTGGAAGAAGCAAGAGTTTGCTTGGTCCTTACGTTGACAAAGACGGCAACCGTATGCTTTCCGGCAACACGTCCCGCCTTACGGAATGGAAGAGCGGAGTCGAGGGTGCAGCCCACGCACAGCCGTTCTGCGACGAGGACGGTCAGTGGTATATGGTCTCCGAGTTCTGGAGAGACAGAAGCGTTGCAACGCCCCCCGTGCAGCTGCATATTAGCAAAATGGTATGGAACGAGGCGGGCTGGCCCGTAACGGCGCTTTCCTCCGATCTGCTTGCTGAGCTTAGTGAAAAGTAAAACCAAAGGAAAAAATATGAAAAAAGTATTTTTATTTCTTATATTCGCTCTTTTGACAGCGTGCGTATTTGCGGCGTGTGACGGAAATACCCCTGCAGTTACCGAGCCTGCGGATAATTCCGATACAACCGAGCCCGTAACCGAAGCACCTCCCGCAGAGAGCTTTGCGGCGATAGAGGACGGTGCGGTATATTGCTTCCGTACCGAGGACTACTTCGGCATCGGCGGCGTGACCTACGGTACCGTGAACGGAGAAAAGGTTGGCGTGCGCGGTTACAGAGAGAATCTTGACCAGCTCTGGCGCTTTATAAAAAATGACGACGGTACGTACACCGTTCAGAATTCCTCTTCGGGACTATATCTTTCCATTCGCCTTAAGTCGGATAACGACGGTTCCTCCGCTGTTCTGACCACGGAGAATAAGAACCACGGTCAGAGATGGGAAGTAATTGAGAAGGATAAGGGTGTTTTGCTGCGTTGCGCCGATACGGGCGGCTATCTTGCCATCCTTGAGCCTGACGTTGAAAGCACCGCGGTACAGCGTCTTAATGCAGACGAGGCCACCGTTTGGACGATGAAAAAGGAGCTTGAAGCTGACGCAGAGCTTCCCCGCATCCTTCGCCTTGAGGGCGATTATATGGCTCCCGCAAGCTGCCCCGAGATCATTAAGTTCAACGGTGTATACTACAATATAAATATGACCGGCGGAATGAAGATAAAGAGCTCCACCGATCTTATTACATGGAAGAACGCGGGAACCGTGTTTAATACCAAGCCCTCGTGGATAGCAAAGGAGATAGGCTCCGATTCCATCTGGGCGCCCGGCTTTTATATGGTGGGCGGAAAGCTTCGTATATATTACTGCGCCTCCTCCTCCGGCTCCCGTAACTCACTTATAGGACTTGTTGATTGCGCAACGCCCACAAGCGGCTTCGTCGACAAGGGAATGGTGATCCGTTCTTATGCCAAGGGCACGGCTGAAGAAACTCCCTATAACTGCATAGACCCCAATATTTTCGTGGATGACGACGGAAAGACCTATCTGGTGTGGGGATCTTATGCGGAGGGCATTTATATGCGTCGCATAGACGAAAAAACGGGTAAGTTTATTGAAAACGACACGGAAATGTGTAAGCTTGCAGATGCGCCCGACGGCATGGAAGCTCCTTACCTTATAAAGCGCGGCGATTATTACTATCTGTTCGTTGCAATGGGTAATATGTCAAAGGATGAGAATTATCACTGGGCGGTTGGAAGAAGCGAAAGCCTCTTTGGACCTTACGTTGATAAAAAGGGCAAGCCTATGCTGGAGGGAAATACCTCCAAGCTTACGGAGTATAAGCCGGGCGTTCAGGCGGTTGCCCACGCACAGCCCTTCCTTGACGACGACGGTCAGTGGTATCTCGTTTCCGAAATGTGGATGGACCGCTCGGATCCCAACAAGAAGATACAGCTCCATATAAGCACTATAGTTTGGAATGAGGCGGGATGGCCCGTAACCGCGCTTTCCACCAATCTGCTTGACGAGCTTGCAGGCAAGAAGTGAGGTATATATGAGAAAGGCGGTGTTTTTTCTGATGTGTGCAATGCTTGCGTGCTCCTTTGCCGCTTGCGGCGAACCTGCGGATGACGTGACCACCCCTTCCGTATCCGATACCGAGCCGGTGACCGATGGGGTCGCCGATAATATCAAGGGCGAAAAAATATCCCTTGAAGCGGGTGCGGTATATTCGATCGTGAACGATGCCTACTACGGCATCGGCGGCGAGACCTTCGGGACCGTTATGGGCGAGTTTGCCGATATGCGCGGTTTTCGCGGGGATCTTGACCAGCTTTTCCGTATCGTTGATAACGGTGATGGAACGTGTAAGCTGGAGAATATGGCTTCGGGTCTTTTCCTTTCCGTGCGTGCGGCTACCTCAAGAGACAATGCAAAGACTCTTCTTACCGTGGAGACCAAAGTGCACGCGCAGCGCTGGGAGATCTACAAAGAGGGAGGTAAGTATTACGTGCGCTGTGCCGATACGGGCACGTGGCTTTCAAACGAAAAGCCCGATGATTTCTGCAAGCCCGTAATGCGTGCGGAGCAAAGCAATGCAACTCTCTGGACGGTAAAAAAGCAAGCGGATAAGGATATGGAATTTCCCCGCATCCTGCGCCTTGAGGGGGATTACGTTTCCGCCTCCAGCTGTCCCGAGATAGTAAAGCACGACGGAGTTTATTATAACTTCAATCAATCGGGCGGCATAGTGGTAAAAAAATCCACGGATCTTATAAACTGGACGAAGATCGGAAGCGTGTTTAATACTAAACCTGCCTGGATATCGAAGGAGCTTGGCTACGATTCCATCTGGGCGCCCGGTTGCTACAAGGTGGGAGATAAGTGGCGCGTTTACTACGCCGTTTCCTCTCTCGGATCCCAGAATTCTCTTATCGGTATGGCTCTTGCCGATACTCCCGCTGGACCTTATACCGATTGCGGTATGGTGATACGCTCTTATAAGGGAGATCCCTATAACTGCATTGACCCCTGCGTATTTACCGATGACGACGGTGAGACCTATTTTATCTGGGGCTCTTATTGGACGGGTATTTATATGCGCAGGCTTGATAAGGAAACGGGTCTGCTTTACCAGCCGAGCAGCGAGCAATGGCATCTTGCCGAAGGAAACGGGCAGATGGAAGCACCGTATCTTATCAAAAAGGACGGCTATTACTATCTGTTCGTTGCAATGGGTAATCTTTCAAAAAATGAAAGCTATCACTGGACCGTCGGAAGAAGCGAAAGCCTCTTTGGACCATATCTGGATAAGGACGGCGAGCCGATGCTTGAAAATAACGCATCCCGCTTGACGGCTTATAAACCCGGAGTGCAGGGCCTTGCCCACGCGCATCCCTTCCTTGATGACGACGGTCAGTGGTATATGGTCGGTGAATGCTGGCTTGACAGAACCGATCCTAACCGCAAGGTACAGCTGCATATAAGCACCATCGTGTGGAATAAAGAGGGATGGCCCGTAACCGCCCTTTCCACGGATCTTATAGACGAGCTTGAAGGAAAAGAATAAAAATAATATATATCAACTATGGAGGAAAAAATGAAAAAGGCAGTTTTACACACCGATAAATATTTCGGCAGCACCGACATTGATAAAAGAGTGTACGGTTCCTTTGCCGAGCATATGGGTCGTCTAGTATACGGAGGTCTTTATCAGCCAGGTCATCCCACCGCTGATGAGAACGGCTTCCGTCAGGACGTTATCGACCTTGTGAAGGAGCAGGGAGTTACCACCGTAAGATACCCCGGCGGTAACTTCGTTTCCGCTTACAGATGGGAGGATACCGTCGGCCCCCGCGATCAGCGCCCCGTTTGCACGGAGCCTGCATGGAAGAGCCTTGAATCCAACCAGTTCGGTCTTAACGAGTTTATGACCTGGTGCAAGAAGACGGGCATTGAGCCCATGATGGCAATCAACCTTGGTACCAGAGGCGCTGATGCCGCACGCGGAGTGCTTGAGTACTGTAATTTCAACGTTGGTAAGTACGCTGAGATGCGAAAGAGCCACGGCTACGCAGACCCCCACAACGTTAAGATGTGGTGCCTTGGTAACGAGATGGACGGCGTTTGGCAGATCGGTCACCGCTCCGCTGACGAGTACGGCTCTATCGCGGTTCAGACCGGTAGACTTATGAAGCGCCTTGATCCCACCCTTGAGCTTATTGCTTGCGGAAGTGCGGGCGTTGTGGTTCCAACCTTCTGCGCTTGGGACGCTACGGTTATGGAGCATTGCTACGATACAGCTGATTACATCTCCGTACATACCTACTTTGATAACCGCAACAAGAACGAGCAGGACAGCGCAAACTTCATTGCCGCATCCAACGCCCTTGATAATCAGATCAAGTCCGTTATCGCAACCATGGATTACGTACGCGCAAAGCTGAGAAAGAAGACCTACGTAAATCTCTCCGTAGACGAGTGGAACGTGGTTTACAGACCCCACGGCAAGGTACCCCCTCAGGTATGGACTCACGCACCTCACGAGATAGAGGACGTATATAATCTTGAGGATGCGCTTCTCGTTGCATCTCTTATGATGACTATGCTTCGCCACGCAGACCGCGTAAAGATCGCTTGCCAGGCGCAGCTTGTTAACGTTATTTCCCCCATTATGACAAGCGATGACAGCGCATGGCGCCAGACCATCTACTATCCCTTCGCGGATATGAGCCGCTATGCAAGGGGCAGAGTTCTTCCCATGGCAGTTGAGTGCGATAAGTACGAGGCGGGAATCTACGGCGATGCAAATTATATAGACGCCCTCCTTACCGAAACACCCGAGGACGATACTCTTGCGCTCTTCGTTGTAAACCGCGAGCTTCACGACAGCACCGAGATCACTCTTGACCTCCGTCAGTATGAGGGCTATAAGGTAGTAAGCCACAGCGTGCTTAACAGCGAGGGACTGCGCGATACCAACACCGAGGCAGAGCCCAACAAGGTTGCTCCCCACGCAGGTAACGCAAAGATCGAGGACGGCATCCTTTCCGCAGTTCTGGAGAACCACTCCTATAACTGCATCGTTCTTAAAAAGGCGTAATTCAAACAAGATCCCGAGCTATATCACGGGATTGCAAAACAGACGGCGTTCAACAAAAGTTGAACGCCGTCTGTTTTTGTATGGATATAGGGTGTATTTTTTCAGATTCTTTGAATTACCGTGTTGATTATTTCAGCTCTCTGATTTATAATTATTTATATAAATCGGAGAATGGTGCGGAGGGTGATTATGGATATAAAAAGGACGATTGCGTCTGTTCTTTCTTTCGTAACGATATTGGGAACGTTGATCGGATGCTCCGATTCGGATGTTATTACCGATGCGGAGCCCGCTTTGATAGCGCCTCAATTAGATCCTGCCTCAACGGAGCCGGAGCGGAGCATTAAGACCTTTCAGGATATTGCGTCATTCTTCGGAACAAGGATAGAAGATTGGCAGGAAACCTATCGCAAGCTGGAAGTAACGGCGGAAGACGGCACTGCCATCGCGGAGTACGTCCGCCTTCTCATTGATGAGTTTAATTATGAAATTGTGGCAAGCACCAATTTTGAGCTTGATGCGGACGATCCCTTTGGCGGGAAACTTGCAAAAGAAGAATTTGAGGTGTTGCTCGGTCTTGCAACCGTTGATACCGGCAGGGAAACCAAGGGACGGATCAATTCCGACGCCCGCGGGGATATTCGTTTGCACGGCACCTCCAAGGGAGTGGTGACGCTTGTGTTTGCCGATCTGTTCCATACTGAGGACTTCGGATACCGCCGCACGGGCGGAACGGGCGACCGCTTTAATGAAGTTTACGGTCAGAGGGTGTCGGATGCCTATTATCTTGGTAACGGACGGTATTACAACGGCAGTGACGGTGCTCTGTCCGTGGAGGCAGGGACACACGGCGAAGCCGCGATTCTGCTAAACGGCAAGGAAGTGCTGTACAGCACCAAAGCAGAAGTTGGCGTTGAAAAATACGCGGATTATCCCTGCGACGATTACAGTATCGGTATCTATGATTTTATAGACGGCGCTTCGGAGGAATGCATCGAGGTTGCAATACATAAATCCCTGAAGGGCGGCGAGGTGTATACCCTTTCCGATGCTTTGGGATGGCTGTGCGCAAGCCCCATCTACGTGGAATACTGTTGCCTTGGAGATACGGGAGGAGTTAGCTCGCTGTCAAGGCCAACGGGACGCTCTGCCATGAACGCCTGCACCGTGCGCGTTCTGCGGTGGGACGAGGTTGAGTGCGTGGTCTATATTTCCATGGATATCGTTTACGAGCTTGAGCCCGTGACCCTTGAGATCCTTGCCGCCATGCCTGCTTACGGCAGCTTATGGGGCGAGAATTTCAAGGCGGAGGAGGCCATCACCCTGAAGGTGGGAGAAAGTCTGAAGCTTGAGTACGTTTCCACTTACGTGTTTATGCCCAATTACGAGACCTACGAGTGGCGCATCGAGTCGGGACAAGGGGTATCCATCAGCGGCTACGGCGATAGCTGTACGGTAACGGCAATAACTCCCGGGGAGATCATCATCAAGTGCGTCTACTCCTACGGAAAGGACGAGCCGGACGTGCTTACGGGAATTCCCCGTAACGAAAATCATACCAAAACCAAGCTTTATTACGTCAAGGTCGTGCCTTGATGCTTGCGAACTCACCGCCGTGAGCGCATCCATATCGTTCTGTCAAGTTTAATACAAAAATATAAAGGAGAGCAAAAATGAGAAAGTATCTTTTGCCCGAGGGAGGGCAGTTCTATAAGGCAAATCTGCATTGCCACACCACGGTTTCCGACGGTAAGTTCACCCCCAAGCAGGTAAAGGAGGCGTACGCGGCGCGAGGATACTCCGTCGTTGCCTATACGGACCACAACGTAATGCTGGATCAGACCCATCTTTGTGATGAGAATTTCGTTGCGTTAAACGGCTACGAGCTGAACGCAAACGATCCCGGTGCTGTCTTTAAATACCGCAAGACCTGCCATTTGTGCCTTATCGCTCTTAAGCCCGATAATCTTCGTCAGGTGTGCTGGCATAGGGAAAAATATATGGTCGGTAACGGAGCCGCCAACAGGCATCTGGTGCAGTTCGATCCCAATATGCCCGATTTTGAGCGCGACCACAGCCCCGAGTGCATCAACACAATGATAAAAGCGGGCGTGGAGAACGGCTTTTTCGTTACCTACAATCATCCCGTATGGTCACTTGAGAACAGAAGCGATTACGAAAATTACCACGGTATGCACGCCATGGAAATATGCAATACGGGCTCTTACCGCACATTCCCCGAATATAATCCCGTAATATACGACGATATGCTCCGTATGGGCAAGAAGCTTTATTGCATTGCCGCAGACGATAACCACAACGGCGCACCTCTTGACAGTGCCCGTAGCGACGCATTCTTTGCGTTCACCATGATAAAAGCGGATAAGCTTGAATATACCGCAATCACGGATGCGCTGCTTGCAGGCAATTTTTACGCATCCACGGGCCCTGAGATCAAGGAGCTTTATATGGAGGGCAACAAGGTCTGCGTAAAGACGGGTCCCTGCGAGAAGATAGTTTTGTCCACCGCCTGCCGCAAGACCCGCGCCGCCTTCAGAGAGAAGGGAAAAAGACTTACCTACGCAGAGTTCGTCGTTGAGCCCGATGACGGATATATCCGCATAACCGTTACAGATAAGAACGGTAATAACGCTAATACCAACGCATATTTCGTTGAGGATATTTTATAAATATAAATTAAAACAGCCTTCTCCGGTGGGAGAAGGAGGTGCCGCCGGCGACTATTGTGCGCCGTAAATCCGAGCCGTTGGATGAGGTGTATATTTGCGGGAGGAGCAAGCCCCTCCCCTACTCATCCACCGCTGTCGCGGTCCCCCTTCCCTTACAAGGGAAGGCTGTGTTTTTTTGCGTTTTTGATTTAAAACCATTTACACGGAATCGTTAAATAATGATCGGTGTTTTCGGTGAACCCGAGCTTTTCGTAAAAATCTTTTGCTTTGTCAGTTTCTACCAACCACTCTGAATGCTTGCATTTCGCCTTACGCAAGATGAATTCCCGTAAGGGATACCTCCGCGATATTGGTGCCGAGATCGTCTTTGATGCGTACGCTTGCGGCGCAGGTGGTCCTTCCGTTGTGGATAAGCTCCGCACGGGCAATAAGCCTCGTTCCTTTTGCCGCCTTCATAAACATCGTATTTGCGGATACGGAAACGGTGGGTATCCCCTCGGCGTTTGCCGCAACGGCAAATGCAAAATCGGCAAGAGTAAATATGGCTCCGCCCATCACGGCGCCCCGTGCGTTTTTGTGCTTTGCTTCAATGGGCATGGAGCATACGGAAACGCCCTTTCCCACTTCTTCTATAACGCATCCCACGTCCGTTGCAAAAATATCAGCCTTAAAAAACTCTCTCAATTCTTCAATGGTTTTCATTTTTAACTCCGTTTCTGCTTTTTATCAACTATATCGTAAATTATAAAGGCGGCGGAAAGGATAATAACTCCCGCTCCGATAAGTATCGCGCAGTGCATAAAGAAATCCTGGGGAAGCACGTTGATAATTTCATCGGTGCGCGGGTCGAATATCCAGTTATCCTTGCCGGGGAAGAAAAGACTGTGGAAAACGACGAATGCGCGGTCAAAATCCGTTGCCGCAAGTGCGCCTATAACGACGGGCAGAACTACCGCGGCAATTCCCGCAAAGAACGCGGGTCTGTGCCCACACAGTCTGCACTTAAAGCCCTTTATGCGCTCAAGCACTTTTATGGCACATATAACGAGGGAAGATGCAAGAAGCACGGAAACATTCAGATCGAAGAGCACCTTGCAATCCGCAAAATGTGCCGCGCCTTCCTCCGAGTATTTCATCTCGCCTGCGGAAAAGTCCTTTCCCGGCAGGGTGAGATAGTCAAGAACCTCGTTGTACGCTGCGATTATCTCATCACCCGTGTAGCCGCTTGTCTCTGCCAGCTCCATCGGCTTTATATGCGCGTAATAAAAAGGGCGCACGTAGATGGGAAGTCCTATGGAAAACGTTATTATGAAGAAGAACAGGGCAATGCACAAAAGGATGGATGCGGCTGTAACCAAGTATTTTTTACCGTTCATAATTATCTCCCAAAGCCTCAAGTATCATACCGAAGGCAACCTTAAGCCCCGGTTTTATACTGTCCTCTATAATAAATTCCTCTCTGGTGTGAGCACCGCCTCCCCTGACGCATCCCACGCATACGGAGGGGATCCCCATGGAAAGGGGAATATTGCAATCCGTTGACCCGGAGCTTTGCTTGGGGGTAAAGCCGTAAGCCTCCTCTATGGCCTTAACGGCTTTGCTTGTAAGTGCGGTCTGCCGCTTTTCGTCTACCTCGGTGCCGCAGGGGCGGTCGCCTACCTTGGTTACTACGATCTCCGCGTCCTCGTCTGCAAAGGATTCAAGTATTTCCCTGAAGCGATTCTCCATATATTCAAGATTTTCATATTTGTCGGAGCGGTATTCGTAAAGCATTTCCGCGTTTTGCGCAATGGTATTTACGGACGTGCCGCCCGATATTGTTCCAACGTTATAGGTGGTCTTTCCTCCCTCCGGAGGATTTACGGAATACAGCTTGTTTATTAGCAGAGCCATAACGGCAATAGCGTTGGTTCTGCCAAAATTGCCGTATGAGTGACCGCCCTCGGTCTTTATCTCTATTTTGTATCGGTGTGAGCCAACGGCACGGTTCACTAAATTCCTCGGATGACTGTCAAAGGTCACGAATTCCGTTATTCTATCGCCGTAGCGCTCCATTATTTTTCTGCAGCCCTTAAGATTTCCAAGCCCCTCCTCGCAGGAGTTAACAATCAGAAGGACGCCGCAATCCGTATTCTTTGGCGGATCTGCCGCAAGATATTTTGCAACGGCCATGAGCATAACTGCGTGTGCGGTGTCGTCCCCCACTCCGGGGCAGAAAATTTTGCCGTCACGGCAGGAAAGGGGCAGGGGATCGGTATCGGGAAACACAACGTCACTGTGCGCCATAAAGACCTTTAATGGGCACTTACCGTCATCCCCGATGGGATATATCACGTTCAGCGCTTCGTCGATATATACGTTTTCCGCACCTACGGACTCAAGCCAATTCCTGCAGAAATCCGCCCGAAGCTCCTCGTGGTTTGAGGGGGCGGGAATGGGAGCAATGGTAAGCAGGAGCTCCCGTGCCGCCTCCGCGTTCTCTTCTATGTATTCAAGTACCCTTTCGTTTAACACCTTGCACCTCACAGCAGCTTAAAGCTGTTTTTATAGCAGTCTATTGCGCCTTCGTTTTTTAATTTGCTTATCTCGCTTGAAAGTCCGCTTCTGTCCACCTCAAGATAATCCGCAAGCTCCTGCCTGTCAAAGGGGATGGAAAATGAGTTGCTTCCCGCGCGCTTTGCCTGCATTGCAAGGTAAGTGAGTAGCTTTTCGCGGGTGGAGCGCTTGGAGGTGATCTCAATGCGCTTGTGAAAAGCAATGTTTTTCGTTGCAAGATCCTTCATCAGATTGAAGATCAGCTGATGGTGAAAGCCGCAGCTGTTCTTGCAGGTGTGAAGAACGTGTGCGCAGTTTATAAGCATAACGGCGCTTGGCTCGCTTGCTATTACTGATATGGGAAGGGAGGGAGTTTCAGCGCAGGCAAATGCCTCTCCGAACATTTCTCCCGCTTTTATATCGCTTAAGATGCTTCTGTTTCCGTAATAATCCACCTGCACCGTTTGGGCGGCTCCATCAAGCAGTATGCCGATATTGGTTGCGGGCGTGCCTTCCGCAAAAATCGTGAACTTCTTATCAAATTCCACTATCTTCGCCCCAAGACAGTGAAGCATCCGTTCAAGCTCCGTATCGTCTATGCCATCAAAAAGGGGGCATTTTTTTATGGCTTCCGAATAATTTTTCAAAATTCTCTCCGTGCGTTGAAATTTCAACAGATTTATTGAGCATATTATACTATAATGATACCGTAAAAGCAAGGAGGTACAGAATTGAAATTAGCTTTTTTTGATACTAAACCCTACGACAGACCGTCCTTTGATAAGCATTGTGCGGCAAAGGGTATTGACATAAAATATTTTGAAACGAAGCTTAACGCCGATACGGCGGAGCTTGCCCACGGATACGACGCAGTATGCGCCTTCGTGAACGATACTGTTAATGCACAGGTAATAGATAAGCTTTACGAGCTGGGCGTTAAGGTGCTTGCGCTTCGCTGTGCGGGCTTTAATAACGTTGATATGAAGCACGCCTTTGGAAAGCTGCACGTGCTTCGTGTTCCCGCATATTCGCCCTACGCGGTTGCGGAGCATACTATGGCTTTGCTCCTTACTTCCGTCCGACGCATCCACAAGGCGTATATCCGATCCAAGGATTTTAACTTCAGCCTTGCAAACTTCACGGGCTTTGATCTGCACGGCAAGACCGTTGGCGTTATCGGTACGGGGCGCATCGGCAGAGTGTTCACGGATATTTGCCGCGGCTTTGGAATGCGAGTGCTTGCTTACGATAAATTCCCCGTGGAAGGCTTTGCTGACGGTGAGCACGTTAAATACGTGGAGCTTGAGGAGCTTTTCAGGGAAAGCGACGTTATTTCGCTCCATTGTCCCTTAACCGACGATACCTACCATTTGCTTGATGCAGCAGCCTTTGAAAAGTGCAAAAAGGGGGTAGTGCTTCTCAATACCTCCCGCGGTGCTCTCGTGGATGCAGAAGCGTTGCTTGCTGCTATAAAAAGCCGCAAGGTGGGTGCCGCCTGCCTTGACGTGTACGAGGAGGAATCGGATCTCTTTTTTGAGGATAACTCAGGTCACATTATGGAGGACGACGTGCTTGCGCGGCTTATATCCATGCCAAACGTACTCGTTACCTCTCATCAGGCTTTTCTGACGGAAGAAGCACTTGAAAATATTGCGGAAACCACCGTAAGTAATCTTGTAAGCTTCTTTGAGAAAGGCAAATGCCCCAACGAGCTTTGTTGCCGTTACGGAGAGACTCACGATTGCAAGGACGGAAAATGTTTTTAACGCTCGTGCTTGACTTTTTTGCGGTTTCGTGGTCTAATATATAGAGTAATTATTGTTGGAGGAAGGCATTATGATCATCACTCAAGATATAAAATATATCGGCGTTAACGACAGAAAGATAGATCTTTTTGAGGGACAGTATAAGGTTCCGAACGGCATGGCTTATAACTCCTATGCCATAATTGACGAAAAGATCGCCATAATGGACACCGTGGACGTGAATTTCACCCACGAATGGCTTGATAACATCCAGAACACACTCGGAAGCCGCAAGCCGGATTTTCTTATCGTCCAGCACATGGAGCCCGACCATAGCGCAAATATTGCCAATTTCGTTAAGGCGTATCCGGATGCAAAGCTCGTTGCCTCCGCCAAGGCATTCAATATGATGCAGAATTTCTTCGGCACGGATTTTGCGGATAGCCGCATAGTCGTTGGAGAAGGGGACACACTTTCCCTTGGAAAGCACGTTCTTACCTTCGTTACCGCGCCCATGGTGCATTGGCCCGAGGTCATCGTTACCTACGACAGCACGGATAAGGTGCTCTTTTCCGCCGACGGCTTCGGAAAGTTCGGTGCTTGGGATGCGGACGAGCCTTGGGCAGACGAGGCACGCCGTTACTATATCGGTATCGTCGGCAAATACGGAGCTCAGGTGCAGGCACTGCTAAAAAAGGCGGCAGGTCTTGATATCGAAAAAATATGCCCCCTCCACGGTCCCGTGCTCACGGAAAACCTCGGCTACTACCTGGGTCTTTACGATACCTGGTCAAGCTATCAGCCTGAGGAAGAGGGAATAGTGATCGCTTATACCTCCGTATACGGTAACACCAAGAAGGCTGTTATCCGTCTTGCTGACAAGCTTAAGGCAAACGGTTGCCCCAAGGTGACGGTGTACGATCTTGCCAGATGCGATATGGCGCAGGCGGTAAGCGACGCCTTCCGTTACAGTAAGCTTATTCTTGCAACCACTACCTACAACGCGGATATCTTCCCCTTTATGCGCGAGTTTATAGACCACCTTACGGAGCGCAACTTTTCCAACCGCACCGTTGCTCTCGTGGAGAACGGAAGCTGGGCACCTATGGCGGCAAAGGTTATGAAGGGAATGCTTGAAAAGTGCAAGAACATAACCTATACCGATACCACGGTTAAGATCCTTTCCGCTCTAAACGACGATAGCAAGGCGCAGATCGACGAGCTTTGCAACGAGCTCTGCATGGAGTATCTTGCACGTCAGGACAGCACCGCCAACAAGAACGATCTTTCCGCGCTCTTTAACATCGGATACGGACTGTACGTGGTCACCTCAAACGACGGCAAGAAGGATAACGGACTTATAGTTAATACCGTCACTCAAGTGACCAACACTCCCAACAGACTTGCCGTTACCATCAATAAAGAAAATTATTCTCACCATATAATCAAGCAGACGGGAATAATGAATATCAACTGCCTTACGGTGGACGCCCCCTTTGCCGTCTTTGAAAAATTCGGTTTTTTGAGCGGCAGAAACGTAAATAAGTTTGAAGGCTGTGAGCCTCTCCGTTCCGATAACGGGCTTGTGTTCCTTCCCCGATATATCAATTCCTTTATGTCGCTGAAGGTTGAGCAGTACGTGGATCTTGATACACACGGAATGTTTATCTGCTCCGTTACCGAGGCAAGAGTGATCTCCGATAGAGAAACCATGACCTATTCTTACTATCACGCAAACGTAAAGCCAAAGCCCGATACCGATGGAAAGAAGGGCTACGTTTGCAAGATCTGCGGATACGTTTACGAGGGAGACGAGCTGCCCGAAGATTTCGTTTGCCCTCTGTGCAAGCACGGTGCTGCGGATTTTGAGGAAATAAAATAAAATTCTTGCGTATCCTACGGAAAGCGAAGGATCTTGCAAGGTAAAAATAATACTATAATTACAGGAGAAAATTAAAATGAAAAAGTACGTATGTGAAGCCTGCGGCTGGGAATATGATGAGGAGAAGGGCGATCCCGAAAACGGCATCGCACCCGGCACCAAGTTTGAGGATCTTCCCGAGGATTTCGAATGCCCCCTCTGCGGAGTTGGCAAGGATATGTTCAGCGAGGCTGAATAAAACAAAATAGAAAGAAGCGAGATGAATGATTGGATTTTCATTTATCTCGCTTCTGTTTTGTGCGTAATTGTATTAAGGTGCAATATTCTTATTATCAATTTCTATAAGCTTCATCAAGAGAATAGTTGCAGGTATATGTGCCGTCCGTTTCATTGATGGTTATATTACCGGTATAAGTAGCTTTGCAATTATTACCAAAAGAATCTCTGAACGTAACGTATCCCGAAGCTTGGTATCTTCCATTACCCATATTTTTTACAGTCGTGTTGGCATTTGGCAATCCAACAACATCGTAAGTCAGTATAAAATAAAAATGCTTGCGAAACGTGATCGCAAGCATTTTTTATAATCATTTTGAGCCTCATTCGTAAGGCGATACTTGCCACCCTATCCCGCGAAGAAGACATGGCTTGAGGCTTTATTATTATAATTCAATCAAATACGCCCTGCAGGGGGAGCCGTCGGCGCCTGATATATTCAGGGGTGCGGCGTTTAGAAAATATTTGCCTTCTTTGACGTTATCAAGCACGATGCCTTCAAGCAGAACCACGTTCTTTTCAAGCAGTATCTTATGCACCTCCATAGGTGCATCCTCGGGGCCGACGGAGATGCCCTCGTTGCCGATGAGCTTGATCCCCGCATTGGCAAAAACGAGGGCGGCATCGGCTGTTACCGTGATCTTTCCGCCGATAAGGATGCGCTCGGCACCGTCGGCTTTTTGCAGAATTTCCTTGGCGCTCTCTGCGTCTATATTGCCGCTATGGCGCGCAACGTAGCATTCACCCACAAACGCATCAAGGGGTATGCCTTCAACGGTATTTCCTTCGGGCAAAAAGTGAAAGGGTGCGTCTATATGCGTTCCGTTGTGAACGCACGTGGTAAGCTCCGAAAGATTGTAAAGCTCGCCATCGTCCGTGCTTTTCAGCCTTTTAAGCTGCGGCCTTGGATCTCCCGGATAGATATTGCAGGAAAGCACCTCTTGGGATATATCAATTATCTTCATATTACCATCTGTTCATATTGAATTCGTGCTTTTCAAAATATGCTTTTTCAAGCTCCTCGGGGGAGATATCGTAGCATATCAGCACGTCGTTATAGTACATCAGCACGTCGCACATCTCTTCTATAAAGTGTGCACGCACTTCGGGGTCGCTCATTATTTTTGAAGCGCCCTTTTTCTTTATGATGTCGCTGACCTCGGCGACCTCGCCGTGAAGCCATAGAAGCTTTGAAATAGATTTTTCGGGGGAAAGACCTCCCCAGCGTTCAATGTTCTTTGCCTGCAGTACCTTTTGCATTTCCTGCATTTTATCTAACGTAAGCTTTTCTTCCATCATTTTAGCTCCTGAAGGTGTTTCGTTTTACTAACTATTCTTTTAAAGCCCACGATGGCGCCGTCGAAGCTCATCACGCGCTTTTTATCGCTGTTGTAAAGGTGAAGCATGGTTGCCTTGCCCGTTTCATCTTTCTTTAGCCGCTTGTATTTCAGCTCCGAAAGCTGTACTTCCTTGCTTATCTTAACGAACAGCACCAAATATTCTTCGCTTAAGTGGGTGCTTGTCATCACGAATCCGTAAGAAAACAAAGTGGGCAAAAAGCCGAGTGCAACCGCGGATACGGTGCCGATTATGATGCCGAGCGTCAGCTCCTTGATTACAAGGATGAACAGTGCGGTCATTGCAAGTCCGAGGCAGGCGGCTATTGCCGTTGCAAGCTTGTAGCTGTACGCAATGCCTCCGCTTATCTCTCCGTTTTTAACTTCGGGCGCTTCGTTTTCCGCAGAATCATCTATTGCGTTAGCAACGGCGGAAGTGATAAATCTCTTTAATGGCATAGTACGCCTCCTTTGTTTGCGTTAAAACCATTCTATCACGTTTTTAGCCAAAGGTAAAGTGTAAATTAAATTTTGTTTTTGCCTTGATTATTTGCGGTCCGTGTTATAAAATGGTCGTATTGCGTAAGGAGATCGCTATGAATATTTTTGCACCAAGCTATTATAAAAAGTTTAAATGCATCGCGGATAAATGCCGCCACAGCTGTTGTATCGGCTGGGACGTGTATATAGACGATGAAACGCTGGAAAAATACTCGGCAATGGACGGCGCTCTTGGGGAGCGCTTAAGAAAAAGCCTGAAGGAAAAAGAGGACGGCGTTTGCTTTGCAATGAAAGAGAATGGCAGATGTCCGTTTTTAAACGATTGCGGTCTTTGCGATATTATCACGGAACGGGGAGAGGCGAGCATCAGCGAAATATGCCGCGAGCATCCCAGATTCTATAACTTTTTCTCTCACCGCGCGGAGATGGGTCTTGGCATTTCCTGCGAGGAGGCGGCAAGGATAGTTCTATCCGCAGAAGGAAAGTGGGAGCTTGTTTGCGTTGGCGAGGATGAATGGGAAGCAGAGGAGTCCTCGGAGGAGGAGCTTGACGTTATCTCAAAGCGTGACGAGCTGATAAAAATATTGCAGGGCGAAGGTTGCCTTGAAGCAAGAGTAGATCGGATGCTTCTCTCGGCGGGCGTGTCATTGCCGCAGATCGGTATTGAAGAATGGTACCGTATCCTTTCCGATATGGAAAGGCTTGATCCGATTTGGGGAGATTATCTCGATCTGCTTTCCGATGCAGGGGAGGACAAATATCCGGCGGAGCTGGAAAAAAATCTTGAGAATCTGCTTATATACTTTGTTTATCACCACGTATCGGGTGCAACGGATATCGAGGATATACCTTGCCGAGCGGCATTTGCTTACCTTGGTTATCGGGTGCTTTCCGCAATGTGTACCGCAAAAAACAAAAAGGATGGCAAATACGACCTTGCCGATCTGTGTGAATATGCCCGTGCTTACAGCGCGGAGATAGAGTACTCGGAAGAAAACACGGAGCTTCTTTTGGAGCTTATGCGCAGACTTGCCCTCTGATATAAGTTGTTGTTTATTGATGATCTGACGTTTGAACGGAGTTTTTGCATGGATCTTTTGATCATTTTACTGCTTTGCCTTCTTGCCGCAACCAAGGTGCTGACCCAAAGCAGATTTGCCAAAAATAATACCAAGGGAATCGCGGATTCCGCATTGTTCAACGCATTGGTTTTTGCAACGATGGCTTTGCTGTCGTTTCTTATTTCCGATATTAAGGAGATAAACCTCTCGCTGTTTATGGGGGCGGCGTTCTTTGGCTTTTTTAACGTATCCTTCCAGATGCTGTATCAGATCGCGCTGTCCTGCGGTCCTACCTCCATCACGGCGTTGATAGCAAGTATGGCGTCTATAGTGCCCCTTATCACCTCCGCGGTGTTTTACAAAGAACCGCTTTCGGCGGTAAATTTTATCGGCGTTATTCTTATAGTTATTACTCTTGTGATGAATGCGGATATAAAGAAGGAAGTTGGCGGTGAAAACGCAAAAAAAGTAAGCAAGAAGTGGTTTTTACTTACCGTTCTTGCTTTTTGCGGAAACAGCCTTGGAATGCTTGCCCAACAATTATATGCAAAGACGACCGGAGCCTCAAGCTCATCCGCTTTCGTTGCCTGTTCTTCTGCGTTCGCTTCCGTTATCGCATTCGGCGTTTTCGCTCTGTTGCGACTTAAGGGGCAAAAGCCTTCCTACCGTCTGAGTTTTTCAAAGGCATTCCCGTGCATTGCCGTTGGTGCAGTGCTTGGGGTATTCCAGATCCTCCATACTTACGCTATGGCGGTAATACCAGGCACCGTGCTTTTTCCTACCTACAGCGCAGGCTCTGCCATATCTATTGCTTTGGGAAGCACCGTGGTATTCAGAGAAAAGCTTTCCCGCGCCCAGTTTGTCAGCCTTATAATCGGAATAACAGCAATAGTGTTAATAAATATATAAGTATATAAGCTATAATGCCAAAAGGGTTGAGGAGTCCTCAACCCTTTCGTTTTTTTGTATTCGTTTGCTTACAGCTCTTCAAGTATCTTTTTCGTAACGGCTCTTGCAAGGATTTCTGACCCTTCCTTGCCATAATGCACGAAATCGCAGTGCAGGGAATCGTCTATACCCTTGCTCACGGAGTAAAGATCGTTTACGGGAACGCCAAGCTCCTCCATAAGCGCTTTTGCGGCTTCGTTGTATTGCTCGATATCCGCGTTAAAGCGGCAGAAATCGGCAGAAGCCTTTGCTTCAATTATTGAAGTGGAGAGGGCGAAAATTATCTTTGCCTCGGGGAACAGCTTTTTTAGCATTGCGTGGATCCTTCTCAGGTAATAAACGTAAACGTCGCAGGGAGTAAGGGGCTCGTCGCCGTGAAGGCGCAGTACGTCCCAAAGACCGTTATTCCAATGGATCAGATCTATTTTGATGTTTTCCTTCTTCAGTCGCAGGTGCCAATCAAAGAGGGCGCGGAGAGTATATTCCGCAAAGCGGCAGTTTTCGCTTGGGGCATATACGTTTGCAACGTCCTTCAGCATCTCTTTAACGTATATACCGTAACCCGGGCTCACGTTACCCGCCCCGAATCGGATGGAATCTCCTATAAGAAAAACATTTTTCATTGATTTTGCTCCTTCTGTTTGTCAAGTCTTCTGTTACGGAAATAAAGTGCAAGGTCTGCCGATACCATCAGAATATTGATGAAGTAGAATATGAGAACGTACCACTTGGATGCAAACGATGCCATATACGCCTCATTTGCGAATTTTGAAGCAATTCCCGCTATGTAACCTAAAATAATAAAGCAGAGAAAGCCCGCGCTTTTTCCTTTTGCGGTTCTTGCTTTATAGGATTTCATAACGTTAAGCGGCCATGAAGCTCCGAAGCTGAGTATCATTATTATTTCAAGTATTTCAGACATAACCGTCCTCCGTGGTTTATTACGGGTACTAATATACCACATAAGATTCAAAAAGTAAATAACTGCAGGTATAATTTGGCGCTTCTATTGATTTGATGCCGTTTTTGTGGTAACTTAAATATAAGAACTTTATGAGGAGCTACCGATATGGATGCAAAGCAGATCTTGTTTACGAAGGTGAATACGGCGGAGCTTGTTGACAAACAGCTGCCCGAGCTTTCACCCCGCGGCGTTATGGTAAGGACCGAGGTGAGCACCGTTAGCAGCGGAACGGAGAGGGCAAACATTACGGGAGATCCCAACGTAAGCCCAAGCGGAGGCGCCGTTGTTTTTCCCCGTGCCTTGGGTTACAGCAGTGCGGGAACTGTTATTGCCGTGGGTTCCTCGGTTCGCAGCGTTGCGGTCGGGGACAGAGTAGTGGTTTATTGGGGAAAGCATCAGAGCGTAAATATCGTCGATGAGAACAACGTCGTAAAAATAGAGGACGATTCAATAAGCCTTGAGTCTGCCGCCATCAGCTTTATTGCAACCTTTCCCATGGCGGCAATAAGAAAAACTCGCCTTGAAATGGGTGAAAGCGCATTGGTTATGGGGCTTGGCATTCTCGGAATGCTTGCGGTAAAGCTGTTAAGGACTGCAGGAGCCGTTCCTGTAATAGCCGTAGACCCCGACCCAAAGCGCCGTGAGATGGCGCTTGCATACGGTGCCGACTACGCATTTGATCCCTTTGAGGATGGCTTTGCGGATAAAGTAAAGGCCGTAACGGGCGGCGGCGTTAACATTGCCGTGGAGGTAACGGGCGTTGGCGCGGGCTTTAACGAGGCTCTTGACTGTATGGCAAAATTCGGCAGAGTTGCTTTGCTCGGGTGTACGAGAGATTCCGATTTTACGGTGGATTACTATAAAAAGATCCACGGTCCCGGTATTACCGTTATCGGAGCGCACACCGTTGCAAGACCTGCTTCCGAATCGCATCCCGGTTGGTTTACCCACAGAGACGATATCAAGGCGGTGCTGAAGCTTTGCTCCGGCGGCAGACTGAAGCTTGACGAGATGGTTGAGGAGACCCATCTGCCCGAGGAGTGCGGGGAAGTATATAACAGACTCGTGTTTGAAAAGAGCTTTCCCGTGGTAGTTCAATTTGATTGGAGGGGATATAATGCGTAAGATAAGAATTGCCCAGATAGGTACGAGCAGGTATAGCCACGGCACGGCGATATTTTCCACTCTTGCAAAATACCCCGAGATATTTGAGATAGTCGGTTACGCATTCCCCGAAAACGAGAGGGAAAAGTTTCCGCAGAATATCCGCCCCTTTGAAAAATACCGCGAAATGACCGTTGAGGAGATACTGAACGACGATACCATCGAGGCGGTAACGATAGAAACCGAGGAGATATATCTTACGAAATACGCCCTCCTTGCGGCAAAGCACGGAAAACACATACACATGGAAAAGCCGGGCGGCGCCTCTCTTGAAAAATTCGAGGAGCTGATATCCACGGTAAAAGCCAACGGCACCGTGTTCCATACGGGATATATGTATCGCTACAATCCCGCCATAAGCGATATAATAAGCAGAGTGCAGGCAGGGGAGATCGGCAAAGTCATCAGCGTTGAGGCGCAGATGAGCTGCTGGTACGAGCCCGTGTGGACCAAATGGCTTGAGGTATTTGAGGGCGGTATAATGTTCTTCCTCGGCTGTCATCTGGTGGATCTCGTTATGCGCTTGCAGGGAGCGCCCAAAAGAGTAATACCTTTTAACAGATCAAGCGGAAGATACGAGGGCGTAAACTCCAGGGATAACTGCCTTGCGGTTCTGGAATACGAAAACGGCGCCTCCTTTGTAAAGACCACCTCTGCGGAGAGGGGAGGCTTTTTAAGGCGCCAGCTTATTATTACGGGCACGGAGGGCAGATTTGAGGTATGCCCCCTTGAAAGATCCGCGGGAAACGGTATGCAGTGCACGGACTTTACCCTTTGCAAGGGTACGGAATGGGCGGCAAATGCCGAGAATTTTACCTCCGAGGGCTACGGAAGATACGACCGCATGATGCTGGCTTTTGGCGAGATGGTACGTGGCGAAACGGAAAATCCCTATACCTGCGATTACGAGCTGGAGCTCTTTAAGACTGTGAAGAAATGCTGTGAGTGAAGTTGAAATGGAAAAAAACACATTTTTGAATCATGATAAACCGTTACTGACCGTTATGGTGCAAGCGGATACACCCCAAAGAATAGAGGAACTGGTTTCCCTTGGCGTTTCGCGGGGAGGGGAGGCCTTCGGCATGCAGTTTTGCAGAATGAAGGAGGAATACCGCAACAGGGAGACCTATTCGCATCTGTTTTCTTTGTGCGATAAGCCAATATACGTAACGAATTACCGTGGCTGGTACAACAAGGAAAAAAGCGATGAAGTGATCGCTGCAGAGCTTGTGGAGCTTGCGGAATGCGGTGCAACTCTTTGCGACGTTATGGGTGATATGTTTGACAGACAGCCCGGGGAGATGACTTACGATCCCGTGGCTGTGGATAAACAGAAAAAGCTTATTGCCGATATTCACGCCGCAGGCGGAGAGGTGCTTATGTCGAGCCATATATTTAATTTCACTCCTGCGGAAAAGGTGCTTGAGATCGCCCTTGAACAGCAGAGCAGGGGAGCAGATATATGCAAGATAGTAACGGGCGCGGGCAGTATGGCAGAGCAGATAGAGAATCTGCGAATAATCAATTTACTTAAGGAAAAGCTTGACGTGCCATTTTTGTTCCTTGCGGGCGGTGAATGCACCGTTTTGCGGCGCATCGGCGGTAATCTTGGTTGCTGTATGTATCTTTGCGTTGCGGAGAGGGATGAGTTCTCCACTCGCATACAGCCGCTTCTCGAGGATGTAAAGCTTATAAGAGATCTGCTTTTGGAGGCAAAGTGATGAAGGCGATATTGGTAAACGATGATAAAACCTTGCGCTGGGATAACGTTCCCGATCCCGTTATTGGGGATGGCGAGGTGCTTGTTAAAATAGCGGCGGCGGGAATAAACCGCGCCGACCTTATGCAAAGGGAGGGGAATTACCCGCCTCCCCCGGGCTGCCCCCAATGGATGGGCCTTGAGATCGCGGGCGAGATCGTCAAGATGAGCGAGGGCGCAAGAAAGGCTTCAAATTGGAAGGTGGGGGATAAGGTCTGCGCGCTTCTCGGCGGCGGTGGATACGCGGAGTACGTTGCCGTCAAACACGATATGCTGATGCCGGTGCCCTCAAATTGCTCTATGGTTGAGGCGGCGGCGATCCCCGAGGCATACGCCACCGCGTATCTTAATCTGTTCACAGAGGGAAAAATAAAGCCCGGAGACACCCTGCTTATGAACGCGGGGGCATCGGGTCTTGCAAGCGTTGTGATCCCTATGGCAAAGGCCTTTGGCATGAGAGTCATAACCACTATTCACAGAGCTGAAAAGGAAGAGAGCATCAAGCATCTTGGGGCAGACAGAATAGTTGTGACCACCGAGGAGGATATTGCGGAGGTGCTTCGCCGGGAGCTTGAAAACGGTCATCCCGTGGACGTGGCAATAGATTGCCTTGGCGGTGAGATAATGGGAAAGTGTCTGCATTTTCTTTCCCACGGCGCAAGATGGATAATGATAGCGTCTCTTGCGGGTACGATGACGGAGATAGACCTGCGGAATATTTACGTGCGCAACGTACGCGTGATCGGAAGCACGCTGCGCTCGAGAGCGCCCGAGGTGAAGGCGGAGATACTTGCCTCCGTAGTGCGCGAGGTTTACCCTAAAATTGAAGCGGGACTTATCAAGCCCACTATATATAAGGTGCTTCCAATAAAGGAAGCTGAGGCGGCACAGGATATACTTTACCGAGGAGAACAGGTGGGTAAAGTAATTCTTACCGTAAACTAACTTATCAAAAATCAACCCCTTGAGCTTGATGCTCAAGGGGTTGATTTTTATTCTTCAATATTCGCAAGTAAATTATTTGCCACGGTAACCGCATAGAGCTTGTTGCCGTTATTTATAACGTCGTTAAGATATGTTTTTGCAAGCTCGCGGTTTTCGCCGCGAAGGCAGATCATACCGCGCAGCAGGGAGGTGGAGACCCTTTCAGCGGCGGTCATGGCGCCAAGGGTATTAAGTAACGAAAGTGCCTTATCAAACTCGCCCTTTCTGTAGCAATCGTCAGCCGTAGCAAGAGTTGCCGAGCTGCTTGCGGAAAGCTTGGTCTTACCCTCCGGTATATCGTTATATATCTGCATTAACTTCGTATACCATATCCTGCCCTCTTCGGGCTTATCAAGCAGGTAGCAAAGGTCGGAAAGGTTATTATAGTAAACGAACTTCGTGATTGGAAGCGTGCCCGGAATTTTATCTATATTTACGGCGCTGAGTATGTCAAAAGCTTTGGCAAGCTCGCCCATCTCCCGCAATGCCGCCGCCTTGTTAATAAGCAGTACCTGGCGGTTTGCCTCGTTTTGCTTGCCCTGAAGCAGCTCCTCCGTAACCTTTAAAAGCGGCTCGGGGTCGCAACCGTCGGAAAGCGCCTTCAGCGGTTTTTTCATCAGCTGCCCCTGAGCGGAATGAACGAATGCAAGGTTATAAAGCATAAACAGTGCCGATAACACTGCGATGAAGCCGCTTGAAAATTCGGGGCTAGAGAGCAGGATCCAAAATACGCTTATCTCAAATGCGGAGATAAGAAGCCACGCAATGGCTTTGTTTTTTGCTATGAGCATATTCAGCTTATACATATTTGCCGTCCTTTCATTTTCAGAGATTTCACCTTGTCTCAGGGTAGTCAAACAAATACGACATACAGGCTACGTGCTCGTTTTTGCTTTCCGTAACCGTTACCCAGACGGAGTTTACCGCAAACTCTATATATCCCGTAACTCCCTCGGCTTCAAAGTAGTACTTATTTCCGTTAAGAGTTGCCTTGCAGACAAGCTTAACGTGGTATACCTCAGGGATTTCTCCCGTTTCCGGATCGTACTCTCCTACAGAGTGAACGAAGGTAATGCTGAAGCTGACGTCCTTGTCCGTAAACTCCGATACTGTCAACGTATTTCCGTTTACGATTTCCATTTTTGAAAAGGTATCGAGGTGCTTTTCGTTGGGAGCGGTAGAGTAAAACAGTGGGTAGAATTCAATGCCGGAAAAGCTTTTGGTATACTCCTCTTCGGTTACGCCCAAAGGAAGTGTATCGTATATTTCAAATAGCGCCTCGCCTTCCGAGTCGGATATCGGCGTTTTTGTTCTTCCGTCAGTTTCGTACCAGTTTTCCTTATTAAGGTAAAAGTTGACGTTATAGCCTACTCCTACCTTCTGCACAAGTCTCGTGCCGTCAAATTCGTATAAGTAGTGCTCTCTGTCGCGGTATACGTCTCCTCCCGTGAATACCGTCTTGCGCAGGTATGCGTTTTCGTCGATCCATACTCCCCCGGAGCCCTCAACGTATCGCGCTATGCCGTCACTTTCCGTGAAAACAGCTATGATATCATAATTGTCGCTCAGTAATATAAGCTCTTCAATTCCGTCGCCGTTCAGGTCTTTTTTTGCGTATCCATATGCGTTATCGCCGTCTTTGGCGTAATTTGAGCTGTAATAAGGATCCCGCCGAATAAAGGATTTTCCGTAACTGAAAAGGCTGTGGAAAATATCGTACGTTTGGTTATCCTTGATGGTAAATATACCGTCAAAATCTCCCTGATACCAGTTTTTTGGATCGTATTCGCTAAAGCTTTCCACTATTATTTTGTATGCGTCAAGAATGCCTTCATAGCTTGAAAAGTCGGGAATCGGTGAATCGTTCGTGATCTCTGGTTCAATAGCTGGGATAAAACGGAAGCCTACGGTTTTCGTCATATATTGATAGTTTCTGAGAGTAGCTTGCATGGAATCGTAGACTTTGTACCATTCTTCGTACGTTATTTCGGTGCGTATACCGTCTTCGATCTTATGACAAATTGCCGTTTTATCATCAATAACGTTAACAACGTAATCCGTACCCGTCATGCTGCCGTTAACAAGCTTTCTTACGTGCACGGACGAATGGTTCGGTTCGTATCTGAGTGCGTTAAGCGTGCCGTCGGGGGAGAGGCCGCATCTCATTCCATCGGCATAAAACAGCAGAAGGGGCACCCCGTCTTTGTGTGTGAAGATAGCGTAAAGCTCGTTTGATCTGTTTAAAAGCACAAGCTCTTCGTTGCCGTCTCTGTCAATATCCTTCGTTGCGTATCCCATGGCACGGGGATCCTCACAGTTTACGGCAATGCTGTAAACGGTGCTGTATACCTCGGAAGGATATGCGGGCTCGGAGACCGTTTGGTCGCTTATCCGCAGCTCCAGCATCTCCGTATATTTTTTTATTATGTCATCGTAAGGCGATGCGTGGGCGTTTTCCTGTGACGAGATACATGAAGTTAAGATTATTATTGAAAGTGCAAGTAAAAATATCTTTTTCACGGAAAATCTCCTTTATCGTGCAGAAAAAACAGATATCGGTTATCGTTCTGCGGGCGTTTTCTTTATCAGAAAATGGGGAATACAAATTGCGGTTCCGATGACCATCAGTCCCGCCATAAGGAAGATAACGTTGCGCCAGCCGAAGGCTTCTGCAAGACGGGGAATAAACAGGCTTGCAAGGGCGGAGGCGGAGTAGCTGAGAAAGTCGAGAAATCCGGTAATCCCCGATACAAGCCCCGTATCGCGCAGGCTTGGGCAATATACGCTCCACAGCATTGTTGCTGCGGCGTTTGATGCCATAATTGCGATAATGATTATTGCGATATTCGCGATCGGATGTGTAACGAAGCAGGAGGCGAAGAAGAACACCGCGGCAACAGAGAAGAATATAAGCGGACAAACGTGCATATTCCTGCCAAGCTTTTCGTAAATGAAGATGGCGATGAAAGCGGTGAAGCAGATTATGAAGGTGGATATTGAGAAGATGGAGGCGGAGCTTTCCTCAGAATACTTGAGGTAGGTGCAGAAATAAGTAGTCAAAAAACCGACGAAGGACGTGCGGATTATTCCCGTGAGCATCGAAATGCCCGAGAATTTGATTATACTTCGCTTGAAAAGCCCTTTATAATCCTTTTTTTGCTGTGTATCACCTTTTTTTGACCCGTGATATTTAATAATACCTCTTTTTTCGAAAGCCGTAAAAAAGGCAAACGCCGTTACAGCCATTATAACAAGCATTGCGCTGCTGACGTTGAAGGTCGCCTGCCAGCTGAGAAAGGTTGCGATAAGACCCGCCATGGGGGAGCCAAAGAAGGAGGCGAAGGTGTAGCCGAGGCTGCATCGTGTAGCGTATACGAGGTCTGTGCTCTCGGAGACCATTTTAGTCATCGGTCCGTAGATCATAGAAAGGGAAAAGCCCGTCCAGGCATATGCTATCATTGCCGCGTATGGGTAGTCGGAAATAAGAACGAAAACAAAATTTGCAACGCCCGCCATCAAAAGCCCGAGCGAGATCATATACTTGGCTTTTATCCAGTCGCCAATCGCGCCGTTTATAAGCTGTCCTGCCGCGTAGGCGAGAAAGTATACCGCCGTGATCTCTCCTATGTAGTCAAGGGTGAATGCCTCTGCGGTCATTTTCGGTGTGACGGCACCGAGCAGGTTTCTTGCTATATATACCGCGAGATATGAAATTGAGCAAAGCGTGCCGAGAAAGATGGCGTGCCTTGCTTTTGTGGTGATCTTCATCGAAAGCCTCCGGGAAGTGTAGAAAAAGTCAAGGTTATTTTATCACTCAAAGAAAAAGTTGTCAACGGATTAAGCCAAAGCGGAGGAAAATATAATGACGTGTTTTATATAAGGAAAAGCGGTGAGCTTGCGCTCACCGCTTTTCAGGTCTTGTAAATCAACTTAATTATTCAAATCAACGGTTGTGCCGTCAACGATAACGGTGAGCTTGTCGCGATTCTGCAGACCGAAGGAGCCGTTATCAAATACGAAGTGGTCTTTAATGTTTGCAGCGGTGATAAGAACACCGTTGAAGGTACAATTATTAAAGGTAAGAGTTACGTTCTTATTAGAGTAGTTAGCACTCTGGAAGTCAATGTCAGCCTTGAACTCACAATTTGTAAAGGTGTTGGTGGTGCCGCCTGCTCTGAAGGTGATGGCATCGGTGCTCCAGGTGTTCTCAAAGGTTACGTTATCAAAGGTGGAAGCCTTTACGGAAGAAACGGAAGCGGAGGAGCTGTCAATGGTAGAGTTGCTAACGTTTACGTAGCCTCTGATCGTACTGTTGCTCGGACCGAAGCTGAAGGCGCTGCCTTTAACCTTGATGGTAGAATCACTGAGGTTCATAGTGCCATTCATATTACTGAATACCAGGCCGGAGCTGGAACCCCAGAGGGTGGTGGTGTCTGTAATGGTAAGACCTGAAATGTTAGTTACGGAAGTAGCCGTGTCGGAACCGCTGGCGATCACCAGCAATCCCTGAGATGCCATTGCGCCCTCAACGGTGGTGTTCTTGATGGTGGTGTCGGAGCCGGAAACGGTAAGACCGTAGGAAGCGCCTGCACTCTGATAAGTAACGCCTTCAATGGTAGTATTGTTACCATTGATGGTGGTGGTGCCAACGGACTGAATGGTCATATCCTTTACAGTCAGGCTATCGGCGTTAACGGTGGCACCGTTGGAAGCAACGATCGTGTTGGCTGCGCCGTTACCAACGAGAGTTACGTCTGAGGAGCCGTTCAGCGCGTCGGCAATGTTATTTACGGATACGGTATTGTCAGCGGTGGAGTTGATAGAAACGCTATCACCTGCGGTAACGTTCTCAAGAGCTTCGTTCAGCTCCTTTTCAGCTTCGCTGAGCTTGGTGTAAACAACGGTGATGTTGCTCTGCTTTGCCTGAGAGAAGGGAGTGAGGTAATCGGTGCTGAAGGTTACGATGCCGGTTGCGGGATCGTAGCTTGCCCAAGTGGTGGTGGGCATCATTCCGTCCTTGTATACTTTAACGTCGTTTCTGCCCGCACCGATGGGAAGCTCAACCTTAATATCGCCGTAGTTGTAAATTTTGTTTCCGGTAGCAGTTAAGTAAGGGTTGATGTAATCGGCAACTCCGTCCACGTAGATAACGTATCCGTTTGCAACCTGACTTGCGGTCAGCGCACCGTTGTAGCCGCTTTCAGCATTCTTTACGGTGAGCTTAAGGGAAGCAACTTCGTCAGAGCAGAGCTGTGCGCCTGCGGGAACGGTTACCTTGAGGGTGCCGTAAGGCATATCGGCGGTGAATACTGCCTCGGATGCAAGCTTACCTGCGTTATTGGTAATAGATACGCTCTCGTTAACCACTAAGAATTCAGAGTCCTTATCGTACTCTTTATCAAAGCTATCCGTCTCAGCAGTCATCTGCGTTGCCATCAGAACAACGGAGAAATCGGAGCCGATGGCGAGGTTCTGATACTCGTTGCCTGCAGTCTCCTGCATCTTGAAAGCGATGGTGATAACGTCGCTCTTACCCTTCTCAAGAGTGCCGTTGCCGGTCTCGCCGAGCTTTGCAAGAACCTCGGTAAGAGTGCCGAGCTTCATATCTGCTGTAAGATCGGTACGGTCTGCAACCTGAACCGCGGGATCAACGTAGTATACGTCGATAACGTCGGAAAGATCGGAAACGTCGCCGTTTGCGATGATGCTTACGTTGTACTTGAATGCGAGAGTGCCCTTGTTGGCGATTCTGATGTGGCGTACCTGTACGTAACCGGGCTCCCAGTTATCGTAATTAAAGATAGGTCCGCTTGAAGCATCGGTCCAGCCTGCATCTGCATCAGCGTCGGGAACGGCTGTGGTTCCGTCTGCCCAGTGCAGCGCAACGTCCAGCTTACCGGTCTTAATGATGTTGCCTGCGCTGGTTACGGTATCGGTAAACCAAGCGAAGGTCGTGCCGATAAGCATGGAAAAGCAAAGCATAAGAGACAGAATGCTCGTGAGCAATGCCTTTCTTGTGGTGTTTTTAGTCATTCTTATGACCTCCTTAAACTGATATTTAAATTTTTAGTTAAAAAATAACTATTTGAATACAGTGTAGCATAATTTTAACTTAAAGTCAATGGTTTTAGTTAAAAATGTTATTATATCAATTGAAATAAAGGCACAAAGGAGGGCACGTATGGTTATCGGCGAAAAAATAAGAAACGCAAGGGAAGATATGGATCTTTCTCAAAAAGAAATTGCTGATATGATCCCTATGAATCAATCCAATTATTCCAAAATCGAACGCGACGTTCAGGAACCGAGCCTTGACCAGTTGCGCCGAATTTGTGAGATCCTCAATCTGGATCCCAGATATCTCTTGAATCTAAACAATTTGACTTTCATAACCGATGAGGACATCAGGCTGTTAAGAGACGTTAAGGATCTGATGAACAAGTATAAGACGTGATTTGAAAGAGTATTACCTCGTTTTAGCTGCTTATTAACTGTTGTGCGTAAAAATCAACGATACCCACGAGGAATGTGCAATAATAGCATTAGAATTTAAAAGCCTTCTCCTGCAGGAGAAGGCTTTTTATTTTAATGCTTGTTTAGAGCGAGGAACCGTTTGGGCTGACCCCTTGATTATTTTTCCGTATCATTTATTTGTCGGCGTGGTATCCCCAAGATCCGGCTCTGCCAAGAATTCAACGCAGCAGCTCTCGGTATGGTCGGACTCAAATACGAGTATCTCGTTCTTGCCTTTTTTCAGCTTTGGGGCGGGAACGAACAGAGTTTTTTGGGGACCGGCTTCGTTGAAGTATCTTCCGATATTGAAGCCGTTTATCTTAACGAAGCCCTTGCAAAAGCCGTCAAGACGGATAAAGGTGTCTGCGGGCTCACCGTCGATGGTAAGAGTTCCTCGCAGGAAGGTGGGCTTGTTTATGGGCTTACCGTCCATTGTCTTGAATTCCAGCCCTTCAAGCTCGTCTCCCATAGGCAGGCGGTAGGTATCCCAGCCAAAGTGGTATTGACCGTCAAAGCGCACGCCGTTTACGCCCTTTTGATCGCGAATATGAGCGCCGTAATTTACGCGCCCCATATTTTCCGCAAGAATATCAAGCGATACGGTCTCGCCGCGTTCTACCGCAAAGCTGAGCTTTTCTTCCTCTGCAGGAGGCGCCCAGCGGGTGTAGACCGCCTTTGGCTCGCCGTTATGGAATATCTGCGCTCTGTCCCGTATCTTCTCAATGGTCAGAGTGCGTTGATCCCGTGGGCCGTCAAGCTTCGTTCTGTAAAGGATATATCCGTAGCCTTGGTCAAGCTCTTCCATGAACTTTGGAGCCTTTGTGCGTATGCATTGGGAAATATTGTCAAGATTTTCAAAAAGCTCCGCCTTTTCCGTGAGATATACCTTGCCGTAAGCCGCTTTTTTCGTCTCGGCGGCTGTAAGCTCCGTTGTAACTCCCGTGTATTTCTTTATTACGTTGCGGACGGCGTAGTAAGTGGGAGTGCGGTCGCCTGCCTCGTTAAGGGGTGCGCAATAGTCGTAGCTCGTTACGGTAGGTGCGTATTCAGAAGCACAGTTTGCGCCGTTCATAAAGCCGAAATTGGTTCCGCCGTGGAACATATAAAAGTTGAAGGATGCTCCGATCTTGAAGAAGCCTTCAAAATCCGCTGCAATGTCTTCGGCGTTGCGCACGTGATGCTTTTCAAACCAATGATCAAACCAGCCGCACCAATATTCGCCGCACATAAGGGGTTGATCTGGTCTGTACGATTTGAGGACGGCAAGTCTTTCCTCGGGCTTTGAGCCGAAGTTGGCAACCGCAAGATACTCGTCAAGAGTTCCGCCCTTCAGCATAGAATTGCAGGGGCCGTCGGAGGTGAAATACAGGCAGTCCATTCTGTATTTGCTATAAATGTCAGCAATGGCGCGGAGATACTCCTTATCGTCGCCGTAGCTTCCGTATTCGTTCTCGATCTGCAGCATAATGATATTGCCGCCATTGGATGCAAGATACGGGCGGACACGGGTGAGAAGCTGCCCGTAGTATCTCTCCACCTTGGAAAGGTAGAGCTCATCGTGGCAGCGCAGATCCATTTTTTCGTACTTGAGAAGCCACGCAGGGAAGCCTCCGAGATCCCATTCGGCACATATATAAGGCCCGGGACGGAGAATAACGTTAAGCCCAAGCTCCTTTGCGGTTTCTATATATTTAACGATGTCAAGGTCTCCCTCAAAGTTGAACACGCCCTCCTCGGGCTCGTGGAGATTCCAAGCGGTATAGGTCTCCACCGTGTTGAAGCCGCATTCCTTAAGCTTTAAGAGTCTGTCGTGCCAATACTCGTTCGGTATGCGGAAATAGTGCATAGCTCCCGACATAACGGTATACTTATCGCCGTCCATGTAAAAAGAGTCGCCCTTGTAAGTAAGAATACCCATTGCAGTTCCTCCCGTATTTTGGTGATTATATTGTAGCACAAAATTTAGTTTTGGAATAGTGTTTTTCAAAAATAGTTAGCATAGAAGCCGACAATGGGAAAGAGGGAAGAAGGATAGGAACTTTTTCTCTGCACGGGCGGTTGATTTCAACCGTGGGTTGAACATGGTCGTTTGGACGGTTATTGAACAAATACACGTTATGTGATATAACTACGTTAACAAGATAGGCGCCGTCTTGATTATTTGGAGGTGTACAACTATGAATATCGGAAATAAAATTAAAGAATTACGAAAGCTGAGAGGGATAACCCAAGAACAGCTTGCCAACAGCATAGGAATTTCTTTCCAAGCCGTAAGTAAATGGGAAAACGGCATTGCTTTGCCCGATATTACGCTCGCTCCCGTATTGGCGAGCTATTTTGGTGTTTCAATGGATGAATTGTTTGAATTTAATCTAAAAGAGATCAAAGCCGCTATTGATGCCATTGTAAACGAGGCATACAAATTCAGAGAGACAGATCCTCAGAAAAGCAGAGCTATTCTTGAAGCAGGTTTGAAAGAATATCCCGATAACGATATTTTGCTAAACAATCTTTTGTACGTACTTAATTACTCAAAAAATCCCGATGAAACCGTATCAATTGCAAGTTTCTTGATCGAGAAAACAAATCAAGTGGATATTAAGTACGATGCATTAAGATTTCTTGCATATGCGTACAAGGTTAAGGGTGATTTGAAAAGTGCAGAAGCGGCTATTGAGCAAATACCGGAGATCTATTTTACTAAGCTTACGGAAATGGCATACCTCTTGGAAGGCAAACCTAAATGCGAGGCGGCAGAAAAGCAAAAATGGATATCTTTTGAAAATCTTATTCAAATGATGGAAAAGCTTGCGGAATATTACGAGTCGGAAGGAATGAAAGAGAAAGCTTATAAAGAACGTGAAAAAGCATTAAGATTTATAGACCTCGTTGAAAACCGCGCGTATGACTCTTACGTTAAGTATTTTAATAATAAAATTAAAAACAGTATTTAACAACGATGTAACGAGTGGTGTGGCTTTCATACCCACAAAAGCAGTCCTTCGTATACTTTAACTAAAGACTTCATCGAAATCGTGTCCATTGAGTAAACAAACGAGCTCTCACAAACCAAGCCTTCCCCGGCGGGGGAAGGGGGACCGCGATAGCGGTGGATGAGGTGTTTTTCAACCCAAGTAACTCCTCATCCGTCAGCCTACGGCTGCCACCTTCTCCCACAGGAGAAGGCTTTTGTTAGTTGTGGAAGAAGGATTTGAATTCTCCGCGGGCGTAACCCGCTCCGGTCCGCGCGGATCTGAACGTCCCCCGGACGTTCATTCAACACCGCGCGGTTCAAATCCTGCTTCTTATAGAAGGCAAAAACAAAGGACACCCTACGGTGTCCTTTGTTTTTGGCTGCGGAAGAAGGATTTGAACCCTCACAAACAGAGTCAGAGTCTGCCGTGCTGCCATTACACAATTCCGCAATATTCGGTTTCTTTTGGGTGCCTCTCTCAAGGCTCTATTATTATAGCAGACAAGTTTCGACTTGTCAATTCCTTTTTTGAAAATTTTTGAAGTTTTTTAAAAATATTTTTTGTGCCCTGAAAACAGTATTTCCCGTTAGAATTTCGTCATACTTATTTTTAAAAAAATGTGGTTTTTTTCTCGCGTATATGGTACAATCTATTAAAGATTTTATTCCGAACGGAGAAGCTTATGATTGATATAGCAATAATCGGTGCGGGACCAGCGGGAATGAGCGCCGCAATATACGGCAAGCGCGCGGGACTTGAAGTTTGCGTTTTTGAAGGGGAGCTGTGTGGGGGACAGATGATCTACACTCCCGAAATAGAGAACTATCCGGGAACGGGCAAATTGAGCGGCGCCGAGCTTGCCCTCAATATGCGCGCTCAGATGCTTGATCTGGGCGTTACCCTTAAGGAGGAGCGGGTAACCGCCGTTAGCTACGACGGTACGTATCACCTGACTGCAAGCGGTGGCGAATACGAGGCGCGCACTCTTATAATTGCCAACGGAGCAAAAAGACGCCACCTCGGCGTTCCCGGCGAGGAAAAATACTCGGGCAGAGGTGTATCCTACTGCGCAGTGTGCGACGGAAGCTTGTATAAAGGAAAGACAGTCGTGGTCGTCGGCGGCGGCAATACCGCGTGCGAGGATGCGCTTTATCTCGCGAATATCTGCGAGAAGGTCTACCTCGTTCACAGAAGGGAAGAGCTGCGTGCCGAAAAGCATCTTGCAAACGCTGTGCTTAATTCCGAAAAGGTGGAGAAGATACTCTGCGCAAAGCCCGTATCGGTTATAGGAGATAAAAAGGTTACAGCAATAGAGCTTGATATAAACGGCGAAAAGCGTTTGGTAGAAACAGATGCCGTGTTCGTTTGCATCGGTCTGCAGCCCGAAAACGGTATATATGCACATATTGCGGAGCTTGACGCCGCAGGGTATATCGTTGCGGGGGCTGATTGCCGTACCTCAAGCCCGGGGCTTTTTGCCGCGGGAGACACGCGCACTACCGCACTCCGTCAGGTCATAACAGCCGCAAGTGACGGCGCTGTTGCCGCTACTAACGCCCATAGGTATATCAAAGAGAGATCGTAGTTCACGTAGTGCGGACTGTTTTCTCTGCTGATTTGTGTTATAATGGTGTAGCAAAAAGCCTTCCTCCGAGAGGAAGGTGGCACGCGTAGCGTGACGGAAGGAGCCTGCGTTACTTTGAGCTTACGCTTACTTTATGATAACGCGGTCTCCCTCAGTCACCTTCGGTGACAGCTCCCTCCCGGAGGGAGCCTATTTAAGTGCTCGTACCACTTTAGGGGTAAGTGTTTTGCCAACTATCTTTGGCTAAAAAAGAATGATAAATAAGAATTTATCGAACAAAAATAAAAGTATCGCCGACAGATTTTTCTGTCGGCGATACTTATTTGTTTATAGCGTAACAAATCTACGCCCTACGAGTAAACGTCTTTATGATAACCACCCTGTGTGCGGTCATTTTTTTATACTCTTTTTATACAGCAATTGTAATGCGGGGGTATTTGCCCTCAGTATCATTACGGGCAAAAGACTAAGCACTGCGTTGACCGCCGCAACGGGCACGGCAATAGCGGGGGATGAGCAGAATGGCAGAAAAATAATGCAAATTCCGAGTAGTGCGTTTGCGATGTGTATTGCAACCCCGTAATTGGATTCAAGCAAAAAGCGGGCAAGGTAGTCTTTATCGGTGGAGCTTTGTAGCTTGTCCTTATGAAAGCCCGTGAAGCACCCAAGCTCCGGCACCTTGCTTTTCCATTTGTTTATCTTCATCCTGCGGTAAAAGCGGGCTTCCTTTTTGCTGACGGCAAAAAGCTTGCTTTCGGGCAAAAACCATTTTTCGGGCAAGCGGCGAATGATGAACGCCTCGATCCCGTCAAGAGCAATTACCGCAACAACGGCAAGTGCCGCGCTTGCAAGGGTGGGCATTATAAATCCGCCCGTCAGCACGTTTATCGCGGTGATGATTATCACTGCCGCGATGATGACCGTTATATAGAACAAGGGCTTACTTCTCCTTTTGTGGTATACTCAAGGGGAATTCCGTAGGTGGATTCGTATACGGTTTTCCACAGTTCGTAATTCTTCTCGCACATCATGCGGGCGTTTTCCCGCACCGTTGCGTTTTTATCGGGGTGGATGGCGGGGAGGATATGTACGGTATACGCCTGAATGGGGAAGCCGTCGGCACCGATATTCTCCGTATCCTCCATGGTGATAAACATGGGAAGCACAGGTGCGTTTGATTTTGCCGCAAAGCGGAAGGCACCAACCTTCAGAGGGCGTGGCTTTCTGTAGTTCCACCACATACCCTGCTCGGGGTAGATAAGAATCTTTTCGCCTCTTTTAAGAAGCTTATCCACCGCCTCCAGCAGCTCACGCATTACGGTGTGATCCGAGGGGAGGGGAAGCGTATTACAGTGGCGGAACAAATACCCGTAAAAGCCGGGGAAGGACGTATAATTACCCTCGCGGATTATCTTATAGAGCCTCTTTTTGCCCAGATAAGGCTGAATTACCTTGAATACCGCGTAATTATCAAAGGCGTTAAAGTGGTTGCAGGTGATAAGCACGCCCTTTTTCGCCACGTCCAGATAATTCTCTATGCCCTTTATCTGCTTGATCACAAGCTCGCCTCTTGCAATGCATCCGTCAAAATGTCTGCGTGCTATTTCGTTTGCAATTTCCGTTCCTATTTTCGTTGTCAGCTTTCTTGCAAGATAATCAACCTCTCCCTTTTCAAGAGGTCTGGTGGGCGGATCCTTTTCCACGTCGCGGTCAAAAAGACCCAGCTCTTCGTATTCTTTTATTCTGTCAAGTACTTCCAGTCTGTCCTGTGCCTTTTCCATATCAAACTCCATACAGTCTTTTTGCGTTAGCCTCAAACGGGGCGTCTTCGGTCTCCGCATAATACGCATCAAGCTCGTGACGGGCAAGAGCCATAAGGTTTTCGTACATCAAACGGTCACGTTCCCGATCAGAGGCTCCGTAATCACGCTTTTCGCGCCTGAGATCGTCATAATAAGCAGTTTCCTTCGCATAGCTCCAAAACTCGTTTTCGCACATAACTCCGTCGTAGCGCCACGGCTTATAGTTGATCTTGAAGTGGACGATTTGGGGAATCTCGCAGTTTTCGTCCGGATAAGCGGTCTTGTTCCACGTCTGGCTTAAGATAAGCGATCTGCCGCTGCAGATCACGTTAAGATAATCCTGATCTTGAGTAACGCGGAACGCAATTTGTGAAAGAAGTTCTACGAATTCCTCTTCAATGCGAATCTTCCTCATTTCGGTGAGATTCATAACAAGCATTCCCGCATTGAAATAGTATTCGCAGGGAATCCCCACCACCTGCTCCGCGTATTCGCCGAATACGGGCACGTTTGCCATAACCTCTTCTCTTGCCGCGGCAACGAGCAGACCGTTTATATCAACGCGGTAAAGCTCCGATATATCGCCAAGAACAAGCATATCACAATCAAGATATATGCCCTTTGCGTACTGTGGGAAAAGATCGGGAATAAAAAATCTGTAATAGGTCGCCTTGGTGTAATAATCTCTCAGGTGTATAAGCCTTCCGAAAGCATCAAGGCGGCTTGCCACGTTAACGAATTCAACGGTTGCGTTCTCGGTCTGAAGAGAGGTGAGTCTTCCTTTGTTCTCATCGCTGAGATCGTCTATGAGTATATGTATTTTATAGTCGTATGATTTGCTTGCGTTATGTATAAGGGATCTTACGCAAACTCCCAGATAGGGAGCGTAATTATCGTCGACCGCAAAGAAAATCGGTATTATCTCTCGGCCTGCATTTGAGCTTTTTTTCATTTCTTTTTTCCTTTCAACGGATCTGTGCATATTATACTTCGGTTATGTTGCGCGGTCAATGAACGGTTCGTGTACTCTCTCTATTTTGCGGGTTAACGCCCGGTTTATCGGTAGATTTTGCACTCTACCGATGGTAGAGCGGTAGAATTGCGGCGAAAAAACAGCTGAAAAAGCTTGAAAATCAGGCGTTTCTGTGATAAAATACCATTATAACGATAATAAAGGAAAAACCATGGACGAATTGAAGCATATTATTGCAAAGAATATAACTGCGTTGCGCCGCAACGTTGGTCTCACTCAGTTGGAGCTTGCGGAAAAGCTGAATTACTCCGATAAGGCGGTATCCAAATGGGAGCGCGCCGAATCCGTTCCGGACGTCTCGGTGCTGAAGGCTATTGCGGATCTGTTCTCCGTTACGGTGGATTATCTTATCACCGATAACGGCGACGTTATACCCGAGCCCGCCTCTACCGCAAAAAAGAATAAAAGACGAGCAAAGATAGATACCGCACATGCGCTCTTTATCTGTATGTCCGTTTTTCTTGTGTGGCTCGTAGGAACCGTCGCCTTCGTTCTGCTTGATATAATCCACGGCAAGGTAGGGAATAACTGGCTTGCCTTTATCTATTGCGTGCCCGCTTCCTTTATAGTGTGGCTGGTATTTAACTGCGTTTGGTTCAAGGGTAAGCTGAACTTTCTGTTGGTCTCTGCTCTGATGTGGACGGTTCTTGCTTCCTTACATATTACTCTTATCGTATGCGGATATAACTTCTGGCTCCTTTACATACTCGGAATACCCTGCCAAGCTGTGATACTTGCCTGGGCGGCTCTTGAGTGGAAGCTGAAAAAGGACAAGGGCGTAACGGACGAAGCTCCTTTGGAGATCGAGGTTGTGCAATGAATATACAGTTTATACAAAAGCTCACTCTTCTTGACTATCCCTGCAAGGTTGCTTGTACCGTCTTTTTGCACGGGTGCAATCTTCGCTGTCCCTTCTGCCATAACGCAGGACTTGTGACACGTCCGCCCGAAGCGGGAGTTTCTCCGGAAGAGCTTATCTCCTTATTAAAAAAGAGGCAGGGCATTCTTGAGGGCGTTGCCGTAACGGGAGGGGAACCGCTTCTTGATGACGGAATATTTGATCTCCTGCGCAGTATCAAAGAGCTTGGCTATCCCGTAAAGCTTGATACGAACGGCTTTTTCCCCGATAAGCTTGAACGGGTTATCAAAGATGGCCTTTGCGATTACGTGGCAATGGATATTAAAAATTGTGAAGAGAAGTATGCCGAAACCTGCGGACTCCGCTCCGTTGATATGGATGCGGTAAAGCAGAGCATCGCAATACTTGAGAAAAGTGGGATCGAGCACGAGTTCCGCACCACCGTCGTGCGCAATTTCCACAATCGGGAAAGCCTTCTCGGTGCCGCAAAGCTTATTGCGGGCACGGAGCACTACTATCTGCAGGCGTACAAGGACAGCGGCGATACCATCGGCGGTGCCTGCGAGGGATACAGCGAAAATGAGCTGAAAGCCTTGTGCGAAGCGGTTTCTGCGGTAATTCCAAGCGTTGAATTGCGCGGAATGTAAAAACTAAATATAGTATTTTTGTTTATTTTGACACCACAATATATTGTATTTTTCAGTTGACAAGTGTTCCCCTGTATGTTATGATTTATTCAAACGATCAAATCTGACAGAAAGGGAACACTATTTTTATGTATCAGGTCATTAAAAGAGATAACAGAATAGCTGATTTCGATATCTCTAAAATTTCCAATGCGATCACTCTTGCGTTTGAAGCCTGCGACAGGCAGTCTGCTCCCAGCGTAATCGATTTTCTTGCTCTTAAGGTAACTGCCGATTTTGAGCCCAAGGTAAAGGACGGTCTCATTGCCGTTGAGGATATTCAGGATAGCGTTGAGACCGTGCTTATTCAGGGCGGCTACTCCGACGTTGCAAAGGCGTACATCCTTTACCGCCGTCAGCACGAGAAGCTCCGTAACATCAGCGGAACTCTTCTTGACTACAAGGAGCTGGTCAACAAATACGTTAAGGCTACCGACTGGCGCGTAAAGGAGAACTCCACCGTTACTTATTCCGTTGGCGGACTTATCCTTTCCAACTCCGGTGCTATCACCGCTAACTATTGGCTCTCCGAGGTTTATGACAGTGAGATCGCTCAGGCTCACTCCGGCGGTGATATCCACATCCACGATCTGGCAATGCTTACGGGCTATTGCGCAGGCTGGTCTCTCCGTCAGCTTATTAAGGAAGGTCTCGGCGGCGTAGTTGGTAAGATAACCTCCAGCCCCGCAAGCCATCTTGCAACCCTTTGCAATCAGATGGTCAACTTCCTCGGAATTATGCAGAACGAGTGGGCGGGCGCACAGGCGTTCTCCTCCTTTGATACCTATCTTGCGCCCTTCGTTAAGGTTGATAATCTCTCCTACGATCAGGTAAAGAAGTGCGTTGAGTCCTTTATCTACGGCGTTAATACTCCCAGCCGTTGGGGTACTCAGGCACCCTTCTCCAATATCACGCTCGACTGGACCGTTCCCGCAGACCTTGCGGATCAGCCCGCTATCGTCGGCGGTAAGGAAATGGACTTCACCTACGGCGATTGCAAGAAGGAAATGGATATGGTGAACAAGGCGTTCATCGAGACCATGATCGAGGGCGATGCAAACGGCCGCGGCTTCCAGTATCCCATCCCCACCTACTCCATCACCCGTGATTTTGACTGGTCCGATACGGAGAATAACCGTCTCCTCTTTGAGATGACCGCAAAGTACGGCACCCCCTATTTCTCCAATTACATAAACAGCGATATGGAGCCCAGTGACGTGCGCAGTATGTGCTGCCGCCTCCGTCTTGACCTCCGCGAGCTCCGCAAGAAGTCAGGCGGCTTCTTCGGCAGCGGCGAGTCTACCGGTTCTATCGGCGTTGTCACCATCAATATGCCCCGCATTGCGTACGTTGCAAAGGACGAGGCAGACTTTATGGAGCGCCTTGATCATATGATGGACGTTTCCGCACGTTCTCTTGATATCAAGCGTAAGGTCATTACCGAGCTTATGGAAAACGGCCTGTATCCTTACACCAAGAGATACCTTGGCACCTTCTCCAACCACTTCTCCACCATCGGTCTCGTTGGTATGAACGAGGCGGGACTTAACGCAAAGTGGATCAGAAAGGATATGACCCACAAGGAAACTCAAGACTTTACCATCAGAGTTCTCAATCATATGCGTGAGCGTCTTTCCGATTATCAGGAAATGTACGGCGATCTCTTCAATCTTGAGGCTACTCCTGCAGAGAGCACCGCATTCCGTCTTGCAAAGCGCGATATCGAGCGTTACCCCGATATCATTACCGCGGCAGAGGCAGGCGGCACTCCTTATTACACCAACAGCTCTCACCTGCCCGTTGGTTATACCGACGATATTTTTGCGGCTCTTGATATTCAGGACGAGCTTCACACTCTCTATACCTCCGGTACGGTATTCCACGCCTTCCTCGGCGAGAAGCTGCCCTCCTGGAAGTCTGCTGCGGCTCTCGTTCGCAAGATCGCTGAAAACTACAGACTGCCCTATTACTCCATCTCTCCCACCTACTCCGTATGTAAGGATCACGGCTATATTGCCGGTGAGCATTTCGAGTGCCCCACCTGCGGAAATTCTGCAGAGGTATACAGCCGTATCACCGGTTACTACCGTCCCGTACAGAACTGGAACGACGGTAAGAGCCAGGAGTACAAGGAAAGAAAGGTATATAATATCGGCACCGATATTATCAACACTTACACCGAGGTTGCCGATAAGGCAGAGGACACCGTAGGTTGCTGCACCGCTTCTGCGCAGACTGCAGACGGCGTCGTGCTGTTCGCAACCAAGACCTGCCCCAACTGCAAGGTGGTTATGAGTATGCTCGACCGCGCAGGTATCGGCTACGAAAAGCTCTACGTTGAGGAAAACGAGCAGAAGGCACGTGAGCTTGGTCTTCGTCAGGCTCCCACGCTTATCGTTTACAAAAACGGCAAGGCAGAGAAGTTCGTTAATATCTCCGGCGTTAAAGAATATCTCAACAAGGTGTAATATATGTTTGACATAATAGTCATTGGCGCGGGTCCCGCAGGACTTACGGCCGCTATCTACGGCTGCCGTGCCGGCAAATCCGTCCTTATTATGGAAAAAAGCGGATTTGGCGGACAGATGACCTTCTCTCCCAAAATGGAGAATTATCCCGCCTTTACCTCGGTCAGCGGCAGTGAGCTTGCGGACAGAATGGTTGAGCAGGCAATGGCCCAGGGAGCAGATGTAGAGTTTGCGGAGGCAAGCAAAATAACCAAGACCGATAGCGGCTTTATGGTAGAGACAGATAGTGGATGCTTCTTTGGCGATTCCGTTATAATCGCCGTGGGTGCAAAGCACAGAAGACTTGGTGTGCCCGGCGAGGACGCTCTTGTAGGAAACGGCGTAAGCTTTTGCGCGGTTTGCGACGGCGCGTTCTATGCGGGACAGGAGGTCTGCGTCGTTGGTGGCGGTAATTCCGCGTTACAGGAGGCCATCCAGCTTGCCGAGAACTGCTCTGCCGTTACCGTTCTTCAGGATCTTGACAGACTTACGGGTGAGGGTAAGCTTATTGAAAGCGTGCTCTCAAACCCCAAGATCAAGGTCATTTACGGAGCAAAGGTCACCGAGTTCATCGGTAAAGGCGAGCTTTCGGGCGTTAAGTACACCGTAAACGGCGAGAACATCCTGCTTCCCGTAAAGGGTGCCTTCATTGCCGTTGGTCTTATACCGGAGGCGGGGCGCTTCGCCGATATTATCAGCACCGACGAGCGCGGATGCGCCATCGCCGACGAGGGATGCGAAACGTCTTGCGAGGGTGTTTTTGTAGCAGGTGACTGCCGCACAAAAACGGTTCGTCAGGTATCCACCGCTATAGGCGACGGTGCTTGCGCCGCCCTTGCGGCTTGCAGATATCTTGATCAAAGATAAGTAACGAAAAATCCCGAAAGAAATTTCGGGATTTTTCTAAAGGAGATAATATGAACTTTTCAAAGCTTGACGAATATCTTGCCTCTCTTGAGGAAAAATACGACGTTCCTTCATATCAATGTGCAGTTGCGTATAAGGGTGAGATAGTTCACTCCGTTGCGGGCGGTCATGTTGATGGGGAGCGCAAGGTTCCTGCTTCGAGAGACGATCTTTATTGGCTTTATTCCGCAACTAAGCTCTCGACCATGGTTGCGGTAATGCAACAGATAGAAGAGGGAAGACTAACGCTTGAAACTGAGCTTGCCGATATCATTCCCGAATACAGAAATTTGAGAGTCAGGACGGAGCGCGGCTTTACCTTTGCCCGTAAGCCCATAACCGTCCGCGATCTTATGACTATGACTGCAGGGCTTACCTACGATACCGCTCCGTGCATTTCATACGCAAACAGAAACCCAAACGCCACTACCGTTGAGATAATAAAGGATTACGCCACCGCCCCCCTTGCTTTTGAACCGGGAAGCAGTTATCTTTACAGTATGTGCCACGACGTCCTTGCGGCTGTGGTTGAGATAGTGAGCGGAGAGCGCTTTGCAGATTACGTAAAGAGACGCGTTCTTCTTCCTGCGGGATGCAAGGTAACGGATCATTACGTTACGGATGAAATGCGCAGCCGTATAGTATCTCAGTATATTTACGATATGAAGCTGGGAAAATCCAATCTGCGGGACGGGAACTGCCGCTTCCGCTTTACGGAGAATTACGATAGCGGTGGCGCGGGTCTTTGCGGTAAGGCTGAGGACTACGTGCTTCTTGCGGCAGCTCTTGCCAACGGCGGCGAGATAAACGGTAACCGTATTCTGACACCGCATTCCATAGACGAGCTCCGTGCGTACCCCGTTGAGGGAAAGGCACGCGTCGAATTTGCCCGTTGGCACAATCGCCCGGGATATAATTATTCTCTCGGTGTGAGAGTACTTACCAACAAGGATGCGTCCACGTCGCTTTTCCCCGAGGGAGAGTTCGGTTGGGACGGAGCGGCAGGTGCGCTTATCACCGCATCCCCCGAGACGGGAATAGCGTTTTGCTACACTATGCATATAGTGGGCTGCGGCACGGGCTACTTCAAGATACATCCCGAGATCAGAAATCTTGTATATAAGAGCATAATGGAATAAAAAATGCCGTTTGCGGTTACCGCAAACGGCATTTTAATTATAACAAGCTTATTATGTATCCTGCAACCGTGGGCACGACGTTTGAAGACGAAGATTCCGCCATTGCAACGATGGCAATAACGAAAATGGTCAGAAGGATCGAAAGAATGCCCGAAGCAATAATAAGAATCAAATGAGCTCTTGCAAAATTCTTAAGACTTTGGTTTTCGTGATTGATCGCAAATACGATAGCAAATATAAGTCCGATCAGCGGCAGGCTGAAGAGGATGGTATAGCCGATATACGCGCCGATGCTTACGAGATTATCGTTCGTTTGTTGGGGAGGCTGATAGTAGGGAATGCTCGTTTGCTGATATCCGTTTTGCTGATATCCGCTCTGATTTACCGTGATATGTTCACTACGATTGGGAGCAGAGGCGCCTCCTTGCGCGTCGTCGTTTTTTACGGGCGTTCCGCAGGACGTGCAGAATTTATCGTTGTCGTTTATCATGGCACCGCATTGTGGGCATATCTTTTGCATAACGCTACCTCCGAGAGTTTTTCTTTATTGTAACACAGTGCAAGTGATTTGTAAATACAACAATGAAAAAACGTATGCAAAGTTGACCTCGCGGTTTTAGTGAAGAATGAAGAAGTAATAGTGAATAAGTAAAAATCGACAAGCCTCTGTCGAAGCTCACCGGAGCGACATTCACTACCTACCGTTCGAATCCTGCAATTCTGTAAAAGTGAACGCACCAAAAAAATAAGACACCAAACGGGTGTCTTATTTTTTTTATAAAGGCTACAAAAAAGATATTTTTCGTGAGTTGCTACTAGGATTCGAACCCTAGTAAAATATAATGCTTTTCGCCACAAGCGAAAAGCTTCCTTACTTATTACCTATTACCTTTTACTTATTACTTTCCAAAAAATCCTGCCATTTTAGGTAAGAGTGAAGAGGTAAGAAGTAAAAAGTAAAAATCCCGCACTTGCGTGCAGGATTTTTTGGCGCGCCACGCAGGATTAGAGTCTTCGCCCTCTACGGGCTGCGGTCCGGTCGGCTCTGCCGCTCCACCGGAGCGACATTCACTACCGACCGTTCGAATCCTGCAATTCTGTAAAAGTGAACGCACCAAAAAAATAAGACACCCAACGGGTGTCTTATTTTTTGGCGCGCCACGCAGGATTCGAACCTGCGACCTACCGGTTCGTAGCCGGGCACTCTATCCACTGAGCTAGTAGCGCATCTGTTTATCACAGCTTTAATATATTAACACACGGACGGGAAAAAGTCAATACGTTATTTGAAAAAAATTCAAAAAGTTTTCGTATCCTGAGGTTGAATAATTAGTTTGTAAAGGGGAATCGTATTATTAAGCTATATGGAGGTTAATATGATAGAAAACGATACCGTAAGATTGTTACGCGAATGCGATGCGGGTGCAAAAATGGGAATTGAGTCTATTGACGACGTGCTTAGCGAGGTCAGTAGCGAGGGGCTTAAGAATAAGCTGATCGAGTCCAAGGACTATCACAGCGTTCTCACCTCGGAGATCCATTCCGCGCTTCAGAGATGCGGAGACGAGGGCAAGGATCCCGCAATGATCGCCAAGGGAATGTCCAAGATAAAAACCAATGCAATGCTTGCAATCAAGCATACGGATGCAACCATTGCCGACCTGATGACAGATGGGTGCAATATGGGAGTAAAATCCCTTTCCCGCTATCTTAATCAATACCCCGCAGCAGACAGCGAGTCTCGTTCCATTGCAAAAAGGCTTATAGAGGAAGAAGAAAGCCTTGCAAGGGAAATGCGCACGTATCTTTAAAACAAAAAAATTCCTTGGGCGACCAAGGAATTTTTTTGTTTGGTGTTGATATTTCAACAGATTTATTATAACATATAAGTTAAAATAGATCAAAAATAGATTGGAGCATATATGGAGCTTGTATTACTTACCGCCTTCGGCGTTGGCGGGGCGACCGTTATCGGCGCCGTTATCGGACTAATATTCAAAAAGCAATCGCACAGATTTTCGGATATCGTTCTTGCCTTTGCGGCAGGGGTGATGCTAGCCGCCGCCGTGCTGGGGCTTATTTTGCCCGCACTTGAAACGGGCGGGAAGTACGGCTTGCTTGTGACAATAGCGGGCATATTCGCCGGGGCTGTCTGTCTAAACCTCATAGACCGACTGGTGCCCCATCTTCATAAGCTTGCGGGGGGCGAGGAAGAAACGCACAATAACGCAAATTTAAGCAAGGTTCTGCTTTTCGTTATGGCAATTGCCATACATAATCTGCCCGAGGGCATTGCCGCAGGCGTTGGCTTCGGTTCGGGAGATACGGCGCAGGCTCTTATTATCGCGGGCGGTATTGCATTGCAGAATATTCCCGAGGGTATGGTCATTATTGCGCCGCTTCTTGCCGTCGGTGCATCGCCAAAGCGTACGTTTTTGCTTGCGGCACTTACGGGCGTTGTTGAGATAGTCGGAACGTTTATCGGATATTTTGCCGTAAGTATCGCAAGCGCAATTCTGCCCTTTGCCCTTGCATTTGCGGGCGGAACGATGCTTTACGTAATAAGCGACGAGATGATCCCCGAAACTCACGCTCACGGTCACGAGCGAGGCGCAACCTACGCACTGCTGGTCGGATTCTGCGTCATGCTCGTTACCGACGTGCTTCTTGGTTAATAAAAGGGGATGTTCTGAAAACTTAAAAACAGCCAACGAAAAAAGCGCACAACAAAAAAGCAAGCCTAAATAAACAGCTTGCCGAGGATGTTGTGGAAAATTCAATTAAGAAAGCGAGACAGAGAATCCTAATTTTT
>SVSB01000009.1 GCA_015064505.1 Oscillospiraceae bacterium | reverse complement strand
GAAGAAGGAATAATCTTCAAGCTTCTTTGCGCCCCCACCGAGATCCTTGGTGACGAGAACGGATACGTTAACGCCGTTAAGTGCGTTGAAATGGAGCTGGGAGAGCCCGACGCATCGGGCAGACGCCGTCCACGCGTTAAGGAAGGCAGCGACTTCGTGATCGACGCAGATTGCATCATAATGGCTATCGGAACCTCTCCGAACCCCCTTATCCGCACCACCACCCCCGATCTTGAAACCAACAAGTGGGGATGCATAGTTGCAAACGAGGAAACGGGCGCCACCTCCAAGGAGGGCGTTTTTGCAGGAGGCGACGCAGTAACCGGTGCCGCAACCGTTATCCTTGCCATGGGCGCGGGCAAATCCGCCGCAAAGGCAATGGACGAATACATCAAAAGCAAAAACAACTAAGCCTCACAAAGGTGTAAAGATATGAAATATTTTGATTATCGCGCCCCCGACGGAGATCCTAAGAAAAATGCAAAGGTATCCGCCGTCGGCTTCGGTGGAATGCGCTTCCCCGTTAAAGAGGATAAGTCCATTGATTTTGAAGCCGCGTCCGCGCTTATTGACCGCGCGTATGAGGCAGGCATAAATTATTACGACACCGCATATCCTTATCACGGAGGAACAAGCGAGACTTTTTTTGCCGAGGCTCTGAAAAAATACCCCCGCGACAGCTATTATCTTGCGGACAAGCTCCCCATATGGCTGCTTGAAAGCGCCGACGACGTTGAGCGCATCTTTAACGAGCAGCTTGAGCGCTGTAATACCGATCACTTTGATTTTTATCTTTGCCACGCAATGTCCGCAAAGCGCCTTGAGGCTCTTGAGCAGTTCTCCGTCCTTGAAACTCTTGAAAAGCTCCGAAGCGAAGGAAAGATAGTGCGACTCGGTTTTTCCTTCCACGATACGCCCGAGGCGCTTGACAAGGTGCTTTCCGCTCACAAATGGGATTTTGCACAGATACAGTACAATTATCTTGACTACACCATGCAGGACGCAAAGGGTCAGGAGGAGGTGCTGAATAGGCACGGAGTTCCCTTCCTCATTATGGAGCCGGTCAGGGGCGGCGCTCTTGTAAACGTGCCCGAGAAAGCTGCAAAGCTCCTTTCCGAGAGCGGAGAAGGCTCCGTCCCCTCCTACGCAATGCGATTTGCGCTATCTGCAAACGGCGTATTTTGCGCATTAAGCGGAATGAAAGATTCACTTGCCCTTGAAGATAACATCAAGACCTGCACGGACTTCAGTACCGTTTCCGAAGATGAGCGCAAGCTTCTTGCAAAAGTTGCGGATATTATTATCGCCGCAAGGCTCGTTCCCTGCACCGAATGCAGATATTGCGACGGCTGTCCTTCCGGCATTGATATTCCCGCATTGCTGAAGCTCTATAACGGCTTTATGACCACGGAGGATAAAAAAACCCTGCGTGCTGAAGTGGACAAGCTTTCCGCAAGACCCGTTTCCTGTATCTCCTGCGGCGCTTGCACGTCCGTTTGTCCTCAGCATATTGATATTCCCGCAACGATGCAGACCCTTGCAAAGCTCACGGAAAAGCGCCAATAAGCAAATAAAAATAATGCCGTCCCGCTTCAAGCGGGACGGCACTGTTACGTTGTTATTTCAGTTTCCTGCGGCTCCAGGGCAATAGTTTATCACCTTTTACGAGATACGCCTTTTTTGCAAGCCTTGCAAGCGGCGAATCGCTATATGAATCGCTGTAGAACTCGTCTATCACCGCATCGGGATATCTTTCCCGCAGCCTTGCGACCTTTTCCTCGCCGTGGCAATTTTTACCGTAGTATTTTCCCGTATTTTTGTCAACGGGTGAAGCCATCATATATTTGATATTAAGCAGATTCATGGCTCCCTGCACAAGGAATTCGGGAGAAGCGGAGATGACCATATCGTCCTCTTTCTGCTGCATAGCGTACCATATCTTCACGTTGCCGATGTTAAGCCGCCAGAATTTTTTCACCTCTTTGTCAACGTCTATTACGGTCAGGAAGGAAAACATCTTTTCCTTAAAATCCTGTTTTTTGATTATACCCAAAAGAAATAAAACTCCGCGCAGGGCTATGCCCGGAAGCATCTTGCGCACGGCTTTATTCTTTTTGGCGCAAAACATAAGAAAATCAAAGGTGCTGTCACCGTCATATATAGTCTTATCAAAATCGTACACGTTCATAGCTTCACTCCCTTTCATCACTATTGTACCATACTTTTCCAAAAAAGCAAATACTTAAGATAATTTGTTATATATTTAGCAATCCCCTATTGAAAAATAGATAAATATATATTATAATGGTAGCGGTATATTACACAGATTGCACAAATCGACAGTATGCGATCTGAAAATACAACATTTTGGAAAGGACTTAACGGCAATGAAAGCAAAAAAGGAATGCGTCGCCATGCTTCTTGCTGGCGGCCAGGGCAGCAGACTGTATGCCCTCACCACCACAGTCGCAAAACCTGCTGTCCAGTTCGGGGGAAAGTACAGGATCATAGACTTTACCCTCTCCAACTGTGTCAACTCCGGCATAGATACCGTGGGCGTACTGACCCAGTATCAGCCCCTCGTTCTTAACGAGTACGTGGGCAACGGACAGCCCTGGGATCTTGACAGAACCTTTGGCGGAGTTAAGATACTGCCCCCTTATCAGGCAGCCGACAGAGCTGACTGGTACAAGGGCACCGCAAACGCCATCTACCAGAATATGCGTTTTATCGACAGATATGACCCCGAATACGTATTGATCCTTTCCGGCGACCATATCTATACCATGGATTACAGCGCTATGCTTGCTTATCACAAGAAACAGAACGCCGATTGCACCATTGCCGTTATCAGCGTTCCCAAGGAGGACGTTTCCCGCTTTGGCATCCTTTCTGCCGACGAGAGCGGAAGAATAACCAAATTCGAGGAAAAACCCAAGGTAAGCGACAGCACCGATGCATCCATGGGTATTTATATTTTCCGCAAGGATAAGCTTTTCTCTTACCTTAACGCCGATGCAGCCGATCCCGCAAGCGAGAACGACTTCGGCAAGAACATTATTCCCGCAATGCTAAATGCCGGAGAGAGAATGTTTGCTTACCCATTCGTTGGCTATTGGAAGGACGTTGGAACCATCTCAAGCCTCTGGGAAGCTAATATGGATCTGCTTGAAACTTCAAAGACCCCTTTCAGAATTAACGATAAGCACCGCAGAGTGTTCTCCCGCTCATCCATCCGCGCTCCTCACTATATGGCTGACAGCGCGGTTGTGGACAACTCCATCATCACCGAGGGATGCCAGATATACGGAACCGTTAAGAACAGCGTTCTTTCCCCCGGTGTTGTGGTTGAAGAGGGTGCAGAAGTCACAGACGCCGTCATCCACGCGGGATGCACCGTAAAATCGGGAGCCAAGGTCAATTACTCAATCATTGCCGCAGACGTCGTTATCGGAGAGAATGCCGTTGTGGGCGAGCCAAGAGCTACCTCCCCCGGAATTTCTCTCGTCGGCGCCCATCAGGAGATCGCCGCAAACGAGGTCGTTCCGGGCAACGTGATCAAATCCGCGAAGGGAGTGTAACATAATGAACGCAGTAGGTATTATCTTTTCCAATATTCACGATCAGTGCATTCCCGAGATCACAAGGATGCGCACCATGGCATCCGTTCCCTTTGGATGCCGCTACCGTCTTATAGACTTCCCTCTTGCCAACTTCGTAAACTCCAATATAAAAAACATCGGAGTTATTACACATTATAACTATCAGTCTCTTATGGACCATATCGGAACGGGTAAGGACTGGGACCTTGCCACCAGAAGCGGCGGCATCAAAATTCTCCCTCCCTATATCACCGCATACGATAACACAATGTCAAGCGGTCTGTATTCCACCCGTCTTGAGGCACTTGCCGGAATACTGAATTTCATTTCCCGTGCCAAAGAGGAATATGCGGTACTTTCCGATTGCGACACTATCTGCAATATCGATCTTAACGAGATCCTCGAGATACACAAAAAGAACGATGCGGATATAACTGTCGTTGCAAAAAAAGAAACGCTTACAAGAGCTATGGTCGGCAAGCAGACCGTTATTGAAGCTACGGCAGACGGCAGAATTACCGACATTGCGGAACAGACGTCCAACATGTCCGGAGATAAGCTGGTTTGCATGAACATCCTCGTAATGAGCCGTCTCTATCTGCAGAATCTCGTGCTTGACGCCATCGCCCACGGCTACAAGCACTTCTATCGTGACTCTATGATGAACAACGTGGAAACCGCCAGATTCTTCGTATACGAGCATAAGGGATTCCACGCATCAATTACCTCCCCCGCGGAATTCTTCAAGTGCAATATGCAGCTGCTTGACAAGGACGTGCGCGACGATCTCTTTAACAATCCCACCCGTCCCATTCTCACAAAGGTGCGCAACTCTCCTCCCACCAAGTACGTTGACGGCGCAAGCGTCAAGAATTCCCTGCTTGCAGACGGCTGCGTGATCGAAGGAACCGTTGAAAATTCCATCATTTTCCGCGGAGTACACGTGGGTAAGGGCGCCGTGGTCCGCAACTCCATCCTTATGCAGGACACTTACGTTGGAGAGGACGTACGTCTTAACTGCGTAATAACCGATAAGAACGTTCTCATCGGCGACAGCTGTGAGCTTTCCGGTCACGAGACCCGTCCCTTCTATATTGAAAAAGGAGCCAGAATCTAATGAAGCAAATACTGTTCGTAGGTTCCGAAGCCGCCCCCTTTGCCGCCACAGGCGGCTTAGGGGACGTTCTCGGTTCTCTGCCAAATGAAATAGCCGCTCTCGGCGGCGACGACGTCGACGTTCGCGTAGTTCTTCCCCTTTACGGCATGGTAAAGGACGAATACAGACAGATGATGCGCACGGAGGCGGAGTTTACCGTATCTCTTGCGTGGCGCAGAATTTACTGCGGTATAAAGAGCCTTTATAAAGACGGAGTTACCTGGTATTTCATCGATAACGAGGACTACTTCAAGAGAAACGGTCTCTACGGTCATTTTGACGACGGAGAGCGCTTTGCTTTCTTCTGCACGGCAGTCCTTGAGATGATGCGCGAGCTTAATTTCTACCCCGACTATATGCACGCGAACGATTGGCAGTCTGCGCTGACCGTAATCTACGCTAAAAGAAAATACGGTCTTGTTCCCGAATATGCTAACATAAAAACCGTATTTACCATCCATAATATTGAGTACCAGGGTATATACGGCTTTGAGATACTCGGAGATATATTCAATCTTCACGAAGCTGACCGCAGTTTCGTGGAAAACGACGGTTGTATAAACCTTATGAAGGGCGCCATCCAGCTTTGCGACATTCTCACCACGGTAAGCCCCAGATACGCAGGCGAAATTCAGAGCCCCGAATACGCTCACGGTCTTGAGAGCATCATTTCCATGAACAGCTACAAGCTGCGCGGAATTCTCAACGGAATCGATTATATTTCTTACAATCCTAAGACGGACGCCGCACTTTATGAAAATTATACCTTCAGGTCTATTGACAAAAAGGTACAAAATAAGGTAGAATTGCAGGGTCTGATGAATTTACCCGTTGACAGCGAAAAGCCTCTTTACGCAATGATCACCCGCCTTGCAACGCACAAGGGTCTGGATCTCGTTTGCGGCATGATAGACCGTCTGCTTTGCGAGGACGTGCAGTTCATTCTCCTCGGCACGGGCGACGGCACTTACGAGGAATTCTTCCGCGGTCTTGAGGCGCGTTTCCCCAATAAGGTGCGCTCCCTCATTATGTTTGACAGAGATATGTCACGCAAGCTTTACGCTGCCGCCGATTTCTTCATTATGCCCTCCAAGAGCGAGCCCTGCGGTCTTTCCCAGATGATCGCATCCCGTTACGGCGCCGTGCCGATAACCAGAGAAACGGGCGGACTTGCCGACTCCATCCACGGTTATTACGAGGATAAGGGCAAGCTTAAAGGAAACGGCTTTACCTTTGCAAACTATTCCTCCGAAGAGCTGCTTGAAAGGTCTCTTGCCGCTAAAGCACTTTACGAGGATAAAGAAAAATTCAAAAAATTCGTATCAAAAGTTATGCGCGTAGACTTCTCCTGGGGCAGATCTGCCGAGGAGTATCTCCGTATGTACGAAGTCAGATAAACATTACCGAAAGGACGCTCTATTGAGCCGCAGAACAAATGGCACACGATATCAAAGCAAACGACATTAAGAAGAACATTGCCTCCAAGCTTTCCCGTTATTTCGGAACTTCTCCCGCAGAGGCCAACAGAGAACAGCTTTACAAGGCAACCGCGCTGACCATCAAGGACATCCTTACGGAGAAGCGCAGAGATTTCAAGGCAGAAGTAAACTCCAAGCAGAAAAAGCGCGTATATTATATGTGCATGGAATTTCTGATGGGACGTTCTCTGAAAACCAATATTCACAATCTTGGTCTTGCCGACGAATACAAGAAGGCACTTGCCTCCTTTGGCGCAGACCTTGAGGAGCTTTACGAGGAGGAGCCCGATGCAGGCCTCGGAAACGGCGGACTTGGAAGACTTGCCGCTTGCTTTATGGACTCTCTCGCATCTCTTGATTACCCCTCCACGGGTTTTTCCATCTGCTACGAGTACGGTCTTTTCAAGCAGAAGATAATCGACGGTATGCAGGTTGAGCTGCCCGACGTCTGGCTTCCCGGCGGCGAGGTTTGGCTCGTTCCCCGCTCCGATACCACGTTCCACATCCGCTTTGGCGGTCATATCAAGGAAAAATGGGATAACGGCAAGCTTGAGATAATCCATCAGGATTACGAAGAGGTTGAGGCAGTTCCCTACGATATGATGGTATCCGGCGCTGGAGAAAAGGGCGTTGCCCGTCTCCGTCTCTGGAGGGCAAGAGATATCCGCAACTTCAATATGGGTCTGTTTACTCAAGGTCAGTATACGAAGGCGCTTGAGGAAAGCACAAACGCAGAAATAATCTCCAAGGTGCTTTACCCCTCCGATAACCACACCGAGGGTAAGCTTCTCCGCCTTTCCCAGCAGTACTTCCTTGTTTCCGCATCGCTGCAGAGCATTCTTCGCGACCATATGTCCGTTTACGGCAGACTTGACAACCTTGCGGAAAAGGTTGCTATCCACATTAACGATACCCACCCGGCGCTGTGCATCCCCGAGCTTATGCGTATCCTTATGGACGAACACGGCTGGGATTGGGATAAATCCTGGAACACCGTTATCAACGTCTGCTCCTATACTAACCATACGGTTATGCCCGAGGCCCTTGAAACCTGGAACGAGGATCTGTTCCGTCTGAAGCTGCCACGCATCCACATGATCGTAAACGAGATAAACGAGCGCTTCTGCAAGGCGGCGTGGGAGGTATTCCCCTCCGATTGGCAGAAGATCTCCTCTATGTCCGTTATCGCAAATAACCAGGTTCGTATGGCAAACCTGAGCGTTATCGGTTCTCACTCCGTTAACGGCGTTTCCGCGCTTCACTCCGATATTCTTATCAAGTCCGTTTTCCGTGACTTCTATAAGATGTATCCCGAGCGCTTTACTAACGTAACAAACGGAATTGCACACCGCCGCTGGCTGTGCTATTCTAACCCCGGTCTTTCCAAGCTTATTACCGATTGCATCGGCGACGGATTCAAGACAGCACCCGCAGAGCTTAACAAGCTCCGCGCCTTTGAGGACGATAAGGCAGTTCTTGACCGTCTTGCAGATATCAAGATGGCAAATAAGGTTGCATTCTCCAACCTTATGGCAAAGAAGGGCGTCGTAATTGACCCCAATTCCCTCTTTGACGTACAGATCAAGCGCTTGCACGAATATAAGCGCCAGCTTCTTAACGCTCTTAATATTATCCGCATCTATCTTGATATCAAGAACGATCCCTCCATTGAGATTCAGCCCCAGACCTTCATCTTCGGAGCAAAGGCTGCCCCCGGCTATTATATGGCCAAGGAAATCATCAAGCTGCTTTGCTTCATCTCTAAGGATATCGAATCCCACCCCGAGATCAGAGAAAAGCTCCGCGTTGTATTCCTTGAGGATTACAACGTAAGCACGGCAGAGGCACTGGTTCCCTCCGCGGAGATAAGCGAGCAGATCTCTCTTGCGGGTAAAGAGGCAAGCGGTACCGGATGCATGAAGCTGATGATGAACGGTGCTCTCACCCTTGGAACCTACGACGGCGCGAACGTTGAGATGGTTGCCGAAACGGGTGATAAGAATATGTTCATCTTCGGTCTTCGTTGCAACGAGGTCGACGAGCTTTGGAGCAAGGGCTACCAGGCGCAGGACTACTATAACAACAACGACCGCCTTGCTGAGGTCATCGACTATCTTGCTCACGGCTTTGCAGGCGAGTCCTTCGCGGGTATACGTTCCTATCTTATCGCAGGTCAGGGCATTTCCGACCCCTATATGTGCCTTGCAGACTTTGAAAGCTACCGCGAGGCGCACAACCGCGCACTCCGTGCGTATGCAGACAAGGATAAGTGGAACAAGATGTCCCTTATCAATATTGCCGCTTCCGGCAAGTTTGCCGCAGACCGCAGTATAGAAGAATACGCGCAGCGCATCTGGCATCTTGAAAAGATCAAGTAATTTTTGAATTATTTTTGAAGGTTTGATATGTCTACAGCTCTTTTCGGTGCGCTCGACAGAAGCGAGCAATCACCACAGATCACTGTAACAAAATACGAAAACGGCGTCCGCAGAGATATCTGCGGCGCCTTTTCGCGGTTATCGGAGCTTGTTTTTGAGCTGGATATTGATGCAGGTCTTATGGTGCGGGATGCGGTAATGCGCGTTCAACCCGACGGGAAAGACTGGTACGATATTCCCCTTTCCAAAAAATCCGATACTTGCTTTACGTTAAAAATCAACGCCTCCGAGCTTTCCCAAAACCATCGCGGCGATCTTATCTGGTACGAATTTTTGCTTATTTCGGATAAGGGTACTTATTTTACACATACGGATAATAACTGTAACGTTGAGTTAAGAAACTGCAATTCCGGAAGATTTTGTATGCTTATTACTAAAGAGGGCCACTCCACACCCGATTGGTTCAAGGGAAACGTTATGTACCAGATATTTCCCGACCGTTTTGCAAAGGGCGGTGACGTTCCCGTTCGTGACGATGCCGTGATAAATCCCGATTGGGATAACGGTATCCCCGAATTTGCCAAGGAGCTTGGAGGGCATCTTGATAACAACGAGTTCTTCGGCGGTACTCTTTACGGAATTGCCGAAAAGCTTGACTATATTGCTTCTCTCGGCGTCGGAGTTATTTACTTGAATCCGATCTTTGAAGCATATTCAAATCACAAGTACGATACTGCAGATTATATGCAAGTAGACGAGATGTTCGGCGGTAACGCGGCTCTCGACCATCTTATTAAAGAGGCGGGAAAGCGCAATATCAGAATAATTCTTGACGGAGTGTTCAATCACACGGGAAACGACAGCCGTTATTTTAACGCCAAGGGCAGATACCCCGAAAAGGGCGCAATGCAAGGAAGCGATTCTCCGTATTACACTTGGTACAACTTCACCCCCGACGGAAAATACGAAGCCTGGTGGGGTATTGAGATACTTCCCCGCCTGAAGCATCAGGGGAAAGGCTGCTCAGAGTATTTCCTTGACGATGACGGCGTTATCGCCTCGTATATAAATAAAGGCACGGCGGGTTGGCGCCTTGACGTTGCTGACGAGCTTTCCGACAACTTTCTCGACGGACTCCGTAATGCGGCAAAAAAAGCACGCAAGGATGCAATCGTCATCGGTGAGGTGTGGGAAAACGCCGCAACAAAGATCGCATACGGACAGCGCAGAAGATATTTCCTCGGAGATCAGCTTGATTCCGTAATGAACTATCCTTTCCGCAACGCCGTTATAGCTTATCTTCAAACTGGATGTGCAGAAATTCTTGCAGACACTCTCACCGAGGTTTTCGCAACTTATCCCAGAGCAAACGCCCATTGCCTTATGAATATTCTCGGCACTCACGATACGGAAAGGATTTTATCCGTACTTGGGGACAAGGAATTCGAAGGTCTTTCCGCAACGGAGCTTTCAACCAGAAGGCTCGATGCAAGAAGCTACGACCGCGCAAAAGCGCTTCTAAAGATCGCCTCCGCCATTCAGTTCACCGCTTACGGTGTTCCTTCCGTGTATTACGGAGACGAAGCAGGCATGGAAGGCTACCGCGATCCCTTCTGCCGTATGCCCTATCCTTGGGGCCGGGAGGATAAGGAGATCACGGGGCACTATAAGCGCCTTGGCAGAATAAGAAACGAAAATATCGTCTTTGCCCGCGGAGAATTCAAGATAATTGCCGCCAAGGACGGTTTACTCGTCTACGAAAGAAGAGAAGGCGACAAGGTAATTTACCTCGCCGCCAACGCTTCCGATATTCAAATTGATCTGCCCATCGCCGCAGAATGCGTTGATCTGCTGACGGATAAGCATTTTCTTGATTCGCTTACCCTGCCTCCCCGATCCGCGATGATAATTAAACCCCTTTAAATTCCCACCGTTCCGTAAATAACGGGAGGAAGCACGGGCTTTTCCGCAGAATAGCAGATCGCTTTCTTCAGTCTTTCCGCTGCGGGCATAAGCAGCTTTTCGTCCGAAGTATGAAGAATAATAACCGTATCGTCCGGGGACACCTTGTCCCCGGTCTTTTTTATTATCTCAAGACCCGCAAGAAAATCAACGCTTCCGTCAAGAGAGGTTCTGCTTGAGCCGAGCATTCCCTCGCAAAGTCCTATCTCCTCCGTGTTCATCGAATAGATATACCCGCATTCGCCCGCCTTAAGCTCCATCTTATATGGCGCATACCTGCGTTTTGCGGGGTTTCTAAGCTCCGTGGTGTCGCCGCCCTGAGCTTCAAGCATCTCACTAAGCTTATTAAAGGCTTCTCCGCTTTCAAGCTTCTCTGCGATCATTTTCTTTGCTTCCTCTCCCTTGGCAATGCCGGCAAGAGTAAGCATTCCGGCGCAAAGGGCTACGCAGACCTGTAGCTTATCCTCGGGAGCTTTGCCGCAGAGTATATCTGCCGCCTCGTACATTTCAAGGGCGTTACCGACGGCGCGACCGAGAGGAACGTCCATGGAGCTGATAATAGCGCCGACCCTTCTGCCCGCACCCTCACCGATGCGTACCATCAGCCGCGCAAGCTCCATTGCGTCCTCGGGATCTTTGATAAAGGCGCCGCTTCCGTACTTCACGTCAAGCATAATAACGTCTGCCGAGGAAGCCAGCTTCTTTGACATAATGGAAGATGCAATAAGTGCGTTATTCTCTACTGTTGCGGTAAAATCACGCAGGGCGTAAAGCTTTTTATCCGCAGGACAAAGAGTACCCGTTTGCGCAACGACGGCGGCGCCGACACTGTTAACGATCTCGGCAAATTCCTCGGTGCTGAGCTCGGTTCTCGTGCCGGGAACGGACTCAAGCTTATCAATGGTGCCGCCCGTATGGCCAAGAGCTCTGCCGCTCATTTTTGCCACCTTAAGGCCGCAGGCGGCAACGGTGGGAATAACCACGGGCGTTGTGGAATCGCCAACGCCTCCCGTAGAATGCTTGTCTGCCTTTATCCCGGGAATGGCGGAAAGATCCGCGCTCTCACCGGAAGCAAGCATACTTAAAGTAAGATCCGTTGCTTCCCTGTCGTCCATATTTTTAAGGCATATGGCCATCAAAAGCGCTGCTGTCTGGCTATCGGGTATTTCACCGCTCGTAACGCCCTTGACGAAAAAATCGATCTCCTCGGCAGTAAGGGCCTTGCCCTCCTTCTTTTTATGGATAAGATCGTACATCCGCATAATTATGCCTCCGCAAGTAAATAATTTAATATAAAGTTAAAACGTGAGGTAAATATGAAATTCAATAAAGATAACTACGTTAAGCTTGCAACGGAACGCGCAAAACGCACCCCGAGTATCAAAAACTGTGCCCTTGCTTTCTTAACGGGCGGAGGCATCTGCGCCATCGGCGAGCTTATTTATTATGTGTTTTTCAATCTGCTGAAATGCACGGAAAAGGACAGCTCCCTTTACGTTTGCATTCTTTTGATCGGCGCATCGGCAATATTGACCTGCCTCGGTATATTCGATAATATCGCAAAGCACGCAGGCGCGGGAACGCTTTTGCCCATCACGGGCTTTGCAAATTCCGTCGTCTCACCTGCAATAGACACGAGAGCAGAGGGATACATCCTCGGCGTGGGTGCAAAAATATTCACCGTAGCGGGGCCTGTACTGCTCTACGGAACGGTATCAGGCGTTGCTTACGGACTTATCTATTGGATAAGCACGCTTTTTTGATCATTCTGCCTTTAATCCGGATAGCGCCTCAAAGAGCGGAAGCTCGTAGGGCGGGAAATAAATACCCCAAAGCTTTCCGTCAACGTTCACCTCAAGAATATAGCAGGGATTGCAGTATATCCTGTTATACTTATCCACGGTTATCTTATATTTCTTGTATTTCTCGCTGTTGTAAGGCTCGTCCTTGTTCCAATCCTTTACCATCAGATTCTTCTTTAAGGTACGTATTCCTCTTATAGCGTCTCTGGAGAACTGATATTTTCCCCTCAGATCTGCCAGATAAAAATAATCCTTATCTGCAAATATCTTGTATTCGGGATTATCGAACACAATGCTTTCAAGCTTTATCTCGCCGTTCTTTTCTTTGTAGGAAACGGAAATAATATCAACGTTTCTTGCGTTATCGGGCACGCCGAGATCGCTGTATACGGATACACTGAGGCTTTCAAGCTGAGCTATGGAATGCTTGCTCTCATCGCTATCCATCACGTTTTTTGCGTGCTTCTTTCCAACAAAATGCAGTATCCCCCCCAAAGCGAGGGCAACTCCACCCACCACAAATATCCAGGGCGCTTTTTCAATGATCTGCGAAAAGGTAACTGCATCCTCGCCGCTGAGGCTTTTTAACACACCGATGACGACGACCGCAAGCACGAAATGGCATATCCACCCAAGAATTCGCAAAGGAAGGGGGAGCTTTGCCTTATTGAAAGCGGCACCCACGTTGATCGCCGCGTTTTCCAGTGCAGTCTCAAGCTCGGGCGAAGGCTTCTGAGAGTAGAGCTCGGCTCCGTTAGTCTTAGTGTTTTTCTTATCAGTAGTATGATCAATTCCCAAAAATGGCTTCATATCATTTCTCCTTATTTAATTGCCGTTTTCTTTTATAAAACCGCTTTGATACGCCTTAAGAAGCATTTCAAGGCCCTCTATCTGTTTTTTTATGGATTCTCCGTCGTCCGTCATGGAAACGCGGATACGGTTCTCCGCAACGTCGAAAACGGAAGTTGTGCCAAGTATATCCTTATTTCCCTCTATCGCATCCTGCACTCCGGAGAACGGTTCGTGGCTAATTATCCGCATACCGTAAGAGTTATATACGAGCGTGTACCCCGCATTTCCCGTTTGCCCCTGATAAGCGCGGCAAAAACCTCCGTCTATGACGATAAGCTTGCCGTTTGCTTTAACCGGGCTTTCTCCATTTATCCTTCTGACGGGGATATGCCCGTTGATTATATGGCAGTGCTCGCCCGATAATCCAAACTCCCAAAGAAGTTTTTCGCAGGCTTTTCCATCGGAATACAGCTTATAATAGGCGTTGCGTGGCTCAACGTGAGTTTCCGCATCGTCAATAAGCAATCTTTCAAAGGTACACATACGGGTCCTTCCCGATAGAGGAGAATTTTTCCCGCACCATAAATACCACATATAATCCTTTGCTTTCTTGCGATCCTCGGAATCCCGGGATGAATGATATCCGCGCCGTATCATTCTTTCTATGGAATCAAGCAGGTCCTTGCCGCAGAGTCTTCTTCCCTCCACCTCCAGCTCCATAAGGGAACCGTCCTCATTCATTGGGATGCATCCGTGGAAAAGGAGATTACCGTTACAGCACTTATAAAGACCGCCCTTTTCGAAAAGAAACTCCACGTGTCTTTGAAGCTTCTCGCTTTTGCGGAAAGCCGTTTTCAACTGCTCCATAACCTGCTCTTCATCATATGTAAGGCGGTAAGGATCATCGGGGTCAACAGTGGGAAGATCCATATCTTTTATACTATAGTTTTTGCCGTAAAGACGTATCGTGCCGTTTTTATAGTCAATTTTATCAAGGAGAAGTCTGTCCTCCATTTCAAAATTGGGATTACGGCGAATGATATGCCCCTCCAATTTAAACAGTATCACAGCTATGGCCTTGTGCATCATCGCAATAAGACGGGGAGAATTGCCCGAATACACAGCGGTATCTCCCTCGGACTTCGGCATAAAGCAGGAAACGTCCTTATCTTTATATACGTCAGCCGCAAAAAGAGCGAGGGGACGCAGGTTTATACCGTAGCCTGTTTCGATTGCATCAAGATTGCCGTAGGAGAAGGAATTGTTAAGAGCGTTTGCGATGCAGGTGCGGCTTCCGATGGCGGCACCCATCCAAAGAACGTCGTGATTTCCCCATTGAACGTCAACTCCGTGATGAGCTATAAGATCCTCAAGAACTATATCGGGGCGGGAGCCTCTGTCGAAAATATCTCCGACGATGTGAAGCCTGTCAACTATCAGTCTTTTTACCGTTTCTGCCAATTCAACGATAAGCTGCTCCCCAAGACCGAGAGAAATAATGCTCAAAAGGATATTATTACGGTAGGAAGCGCGGTTTTCTTCACCGATATTGGGAACGTATAAAAGCTCCTCTATTATGTATGAAAAATCCGCAGGAAGAGCCTTACGAACTTTGCTTCTGGTATATTTCGATGAAACAAGTCGGCAAAGAGCAATAAGCTTTGTCAGTATATCAAGGTAAACTATGCCCGCATCGGTTGCGTTTGTAACAAGCTCCTTCAGCTTTTGCCGCGGATAGTATACGAGCGTAGCAAGTTCTGCCCTTCTGTTTTCGGAAAGAGAGTCTTCAAAAAGCATATCTATCTTTTCTCTCACGGCACCGGACGCATTGTTGAGAATGTGACGGAACGCCTCGTATTCACCGTGAACGTCAGACATAAAATGCTCCGTACCCTTGGGAAGACCAAGAATTGCCTTCAGGTTCACGGTCTCCGCGGCGGCTGAACGGATATTCGGATATTGCTTAGAAAGCGCGTCCAGATACAGTCGGTTATCTTCAAGCTGAGCATCGGAATATAGTGTCATAGAGCACCTCCGTACGTTATAATTCATTTTAACATATCCAAATAAATATGTAAAGAAAAATATGCGCCAAAACTAATAACAAAGGGGGCATTAGCGTGTTATACGTCAAGGATAACACGCTAATGCCCCTTAGTTGTCATATCATATCGGCAAGCCGCTTTGCTCTTTTATAAGCTTCACGGACGTATTCCTCAACGGAAAGTGAGGAATAAAGCTCTTTTGCAAGACCCTCTCCGGCAAGCTTCAGCTCAAAATTGATATACTCCTGCATCTTTGCCGCAGAAAGTCTTTTTGCAGCTCTTTGCCAATCCACCTTCCCGTCAAAGGGCAAAAGATGCAGATCGTCGGTAAAATATATGCTTCCGTCGGAGTTCGTGATTCCGACATTATCGTTTATATGGGTCATTAACAGTCTGTCTCCAAGCCTTTCAAGCAGATCCGTGCCCCGATTATAGCAAAGCTCGTGTCCTGAATCCCAGCAATATCCAACGGTATCACAGCCTTTAAAATGCTCCATAAGAGCAAAGAGCGTGCCTTCGCCCTCCGTGTTCTCATAAGCTATTCTGACACCGAGCGCCTCTGCGCGGCGCACCAGTCTTTCGTGATTTTCAAGTCCGCATAAAGTAGGCGTTGGATCGTTTGTAAATCCGATCCAGGTATGGCATACAACTACGGGGACACAATATCTTGCCGCAGCTTCAACGGTAGGGATAACTTCGTCAATAGCTTTTCGTCGCAGCTCCGGATCGTTGCTCCACATATTTGCCGCCTGACCGAAGGGTGCGTGAACAGACTGCAACCGTGCGCCTGCAGAAATGGCCTCTCTGCACACGTCATCTATGTGCGGAGAAAACGAAGGGGATACCGCAGTAAATCCCGCGCGGAGGGCTATACGTATCAGCTCGTCTGCGGGAGTACCCGATATATTCGTAAGTGATAATCCAAACTTCTGATCGCTCATAAAAGTCACCTCTCTATATTTGCAGTGTACCACAAATCGGGTTGAATGTAAATCTCATAATTTAAATTTATTCCAAAGAATATTTCCGCTTTTTTGGGAAATATTAAGATAAAACCCGGAGGTAATTATGAGTGTAATCTATCCCCGCAAGCCGACCTACATCCTTTGCTCTGCATCAGTGGGAGGCAACAGAGAACGAAATGGACAGATCGGCGATCTAATGGACATAACGTCAATGGATGACAGATTCGGCAAAGACACTTGGGAAGAGGCGGAAGCGGAGATTCAACGGCTTTCCCTCAGAAAAGCTCTGGAAAAAGGCGGGCTAAGGGAGAGTGATCTTTCCTGTATGTTCGCAGGAGATCTTCTTAACCAATGCGTTGCCTCCGTTTACGGCCTGCTCGGTTTTAACGCTCCGCTTTTCGGTATCTTCGGAGCATGCTCTACTGTGGCTGAGGGACTTATCCTCGCCACCCTTGCAATAAACGGAGGAGCGGAGCTTTGCTCCGTTACCGCATCGTCACACAATTGCTCTGCCGAGCGCCAATTCCGATATCCCATTGAATACGGCGCCATCCGCACTCCCACCTCCCAATGGACGGTAACGGGAGGTGCATCGTTTATCGTGGGAAGCAAATGCGAATCTCCCATTGCAAAAATACTTGCCCTCTGTCCGGGAAGAATGTGCGACAGCGGGATCTCCGATGCAAACAATATGGGAGCCGCCATGGCTCCTGCCGCCGCTGATACCTTTATAAGATACTTTAAGGAGACCGGCGAAAAGCCGGAGGATTTTGACTATATCTTCACGGGGGATCTCGGTGCAGAAGGAAGCGATCTGTTCAAGCTTATTATGGGAGATAACGGCTTTCGGTATCTTGAAAACCACAGAGATTGCGGCCTTATGATATATTCAAGCGAAGATAAGGATATAAAAAGCGGCGGGTCGGGATGCGGATGCTCAGCATCCGTTCTTTCATCGCTTATATTGCCCGATATAAAAAGAGGCAGGCTGAAAAACGTTCTGTTTGCCGCAACGGGCGCGCTTATGAACGCGGCAACGGTACAGCAGGGCAATACGATCCCCGGCATATGCCATTTGCTCCGCATCTCTTCAGTTGGAGGTTAAAATGCTTTTCACTTCAATACTCAAGGCGTTTTTGGTTGGCGGTATTCTTTGCGTAATATGCCAGCTTATAATAGACAAGACCTCCATAACCCCCGCAAGAACTCTCGTGCTTTTCGTATGCCTTGGAGTTCTTCTCGGAGCTTTGGGAATATATGAGCCCCTCGTGGAATTCGGCGGCAGGGGCGCAACCGTTCCCCTTTCGGGGTTCGGATTTAATATATATCGAGGCGTAAAAGAAGCTGTGGACGAGCATGGTTTTTCCGGAATTTTTACCGGAGCTCTCACCGCCGCCTCGGGCGGAACCACCGCCGCCATACTTTTCGGCTTTATCGCTTCCCTGTTTTTTAAGGGTAAGCCAAAATGATGCAATTATTGCCATTGCTTTTCTGATCGTGTAGCGATATACTGAAGAAAAACTTTTTGAGGTGCGCTATGAAAGTTTTCGCTGACGAATTCACCTCTGAAATATCGGGAACCTACGGAGGCCCCTGCGAATCTCCCTTCGTTCTTAAGCATAACGGAAAATACTATCTCTTTATCGGACCTTACGGCGGCTATAACGTAAGCTATTCCGATACCGCGGTATACGAAAGTGACGATTCCATGAGTTTCGATCCCGCAAACATCGTCGGCAGGATTCCTTCCCACGCATCGGAGATAATCGATATAGACGGCGAGCTTTATATCACCCATTGCGGCTGGGGCAAGGGCGGCGTTTATCTTGCACGTTTACATTTTGAAGAATAAGCGAATAGGGGGTGTAAAAAAAGTCCGGACCGAAAAAAAGAGAAAAAAACATCGAAAACACAAGGGTTTCAATGTTCTAAAAGCGTTTTGTCAAAGGTAAGAAAAACTCAAAAATGAGTTTTTCTGTAAAATTCTCTTTTTTTCATACGAACAAAATCCACACTCGACGTATAATATACGCCTATCGTGTGGATATTTGCCCGTTCCAGCCATTTTTTCCTATCCCCTTGGCTGTTTAGGGGGGTGTAAAGAAACTGCGTTTCTTTACACCCCCCTATTATTTCATTTTAAAAACTTGATCGCTCTTTCAACGGAATCCTTGGAGTTTTTCCAGGGCTCCTCCTCGTAGCGGTAATCAAACTTTTTGATAAACCATTTGATGTCCTCGCGGAGGGTGTCCATATATCCCGCTTCCACTTTTTTTGCCGCCTCAAGAAAGTCGGGCACCAGCTTCTTCGGAAGCTTTTTTGAAGCGTAATTTATCAGACGTGAATAGTGAGTAAGGCAGAAATAGGGCTGATTTGCAAATTTCTTCCGAAAAGCTTCCTCGGTTTCCCAAAGATATACGGAGGTGGAAAGCATCTTTGAAAAGTGGAATTCTATCTTTCCGCAAACGTAGCAGCTTTCCTGAAGCTCGTCGATCTTTTTGGAGCTTGCCTCCGCATTGGCGGCGGCAGTACGGATAAAGGATCCGTCAAGGATCTTTCTCTGCTCGTCAAGATGGCTTTCAAGCATCAAGGCAAGGCCGAGGCGGTTTTTCATAACGAACATTTTTTCAAAGTGATCGTGGCAAAAGCCCAGCTCGTTTGTTTTTATGCGTATATCGGGCTCCATCATTGCGGCACCGAGGATCGCGTCAAGCTCGTTTGCCTCAAGCTTTTTTTCAAGAGCGCAATATGGGCATCCGCAGGAATGATCTGCTTCCGATGCTTCAAAAGCCTCGTTTACCGGTATCATATAAATTTTTTCTGCCATATTTACCTCACTGTTGCAAATTGTGATTCTTTGCTGTAAAATATAAAAGTAACGAAAGGATGGTGTAAACTTGGATACTATCGTAAAAACCGTAACCGAAACCGCAGGCGGAGTTCTTCTTGACGCACCGGGGTACGATCTTTTTCTTACCTTTGACTGCGGACAGTGCTTCCGATTTGAGCCCACGGAAAGAGGAACCTTTGAGGGCGTTGCCTTCGGCGAATATATAGAAATGTCACAACCCGAAAAAGAACAGATTCTTTTGCACGGAGTATCGCCGGAGAATGCGGAAAAGTGGATAAGCTTTCTTTCTCTTGACAAGAATTGGGATCATATTAAGGGGGACGTTGCTTCCCGTTCCCCGGTACTTCAAGAAGCATCGGAGCTTGCGGGCGGTATAAGAATACTCAAGCAGGATGAGTTTGAGGCTCTTATCAGCTTCGTCATCTCCCAATGCAACAACATTCCGAGAATAAAGGGACTTATCTCCGCATTATCAAGAAACTACGGCAAGGAGATCCTCCTTAGTGACGGCAGAGCCGTTTACGCATTTCCCGATGCAAACACACTTGCTTCCCTGCCCTTATCGGAGCTGCGCGCATTGAAGCTCGGATACCGCGCGGAATACATACTGAACGCGGCAAACGCCGCTCTTGACGGCCTTATCGACGAGGTAAAGAGCGAGAGCGACACCCGCTCGGCAATAAAGCTGCTCACGTCCGTTGGCGGTATCGGCGAAAAGGTCGCTGCCTGCACACTTCTCTTCGGATTCGGTCGGCTTGACGCCTTTCCGAAGGACGTTTGGATCAAGCGGGCAATGCAAAGATACTTCCCCGGGTGCAAGGACACCTCCGTGTTCGGGCCCTATGCGGGCGTTGCACAGCAGTATCTCTTCTACCGCGAAAGATATACAGAGCAATAATCACTCGGCTTTTATAAGAGCGACCGCACGTGCGGCGTCCTCTTTGGCAAGGCAACGGAACTCCGATGCCTTGCTTTTTTCTTTCTCCGAAAGCACATCGCCTTTTTCAATGATCTCGTTCACCGCGTTCGTAAGAGCGCCGTACTCCCAGCCTGCAGGAGCGTCGATCACGTAGGGCATTTCAGCATATTCAGCAAAGGCACGTACCTTTGGATCGTAGGAAAGAGCCACGAAGGGCACGGCAGCTGCAAGTGCGTAAATAAGAGAATGCAATCTCATGCCGCAAACGAAGGCGGCACGCGGCATCAAAGCGATCAGCTCGGAAACTGAAAGTCCCGAAAGAAAGCTTCCCTTGCCGCACAGCTTACAAACTCTGCGGCAAACGGCGCTGTCGTGAGTGTCCTGCATGGGGATAAACAACGGATAAAGCCCTCTTGCAGTGCATATCTCACTGAGCTCGGAGGCAAACTGTTTTTCAAAGTCAGCCTCGTCCCCGTCGCTTACTGCTTCCTTGGTATTCATAACGGCACGGAGAGAAACGATAACGAAGCGCTTGTCTTTGGGTATGCCGTGCTTATCGAGTATAAAATCTATTCGCTCCTTGGTTGCGGGAGGCAAAAGCACGGCAGGATCGGCGGAAAGAATAACGTCGTCTCTTTCGGGCAAAAGCTCCCGGAGCATCTCTGCGGAATCAGGCTCTCTCAGAGTTATGAGATCGCATTTCTTTACGGTTGAAGCGGTAGACTTCTTTGCCTTATCACCGTAAAGCGGTCCGATTCCGTTTGCGTACAGCATCGTTTTCCTGCCCATAAAATGCGCCATTTTCAAGGTGCTGAGATAATAGAAAAGGGATTTATTGCTGGTTCCGTTCTGAAGAAGATTGCCGCCGCCGCTTATAAAGAGCTTGGCTCGGTGCATTGCAAAAAACACGGCAAAGGGGTTAAACCGCTCAATGCACTTTACACCGAATCGCTTTTCCGCTTTACGGTGATTTTTGGCAAGGACGGCAAAGGAGAGAGAAGGATCCTTTTCGTTCAATTCTGCTATAAGAGCGGAGAGAAGCGAATCGTCGCCTGTATTGCCGAAGCCGTAATATCCGGAAATAAGCACGTCGCCATGCTTTTTTATCGGTATCGCGGAATTATAAACGGCAACGGCGTCGTTTACCATTCTGTCAAGACCGTAGTTTTCAAGAACGAAGCCGCGCATAAGCTTGCCAAGGCGGTCAAGCTCCTCCCTTGAAGCCTCGCAAAGAGAGCTCAAGTCGCGCAAAAGCTTACTTTCGTCCGCCTTATCGCAGCCGCGGCAGCAGAAATTGGTTGCGACTGCCTCCTTAAGCTCTGCCTCGTCAAGAATGCCCGCATAACCCTCGTTACCCGCAAGGACCACGGGGCATTCTGCGCCCATTGCCTCCAATGCGGCACGGGAAGCACCTACGAAAACGTCAGCAAGTGCGGCAAACTTGTTTATATCCGTGCGCGGACCGCAGAGCTTTACGGCGCAGCTGCCGTAATTCTCCACGTCGTCTGCGCAAATGGATTCAATTTCGGGAATAACGCTCTCCTCACCGCCGAGCGCAGAGCCGCCCACCAGCAAAATATTAACCTTGGGATATTTTGCCCTGAGCTTTGACGCAACCCTTGCAAGAAGGAGAGGAACCTCGCCTCTGCTTCTGTCCATACGGCTGACGCACACGATATTAAAGGAATCGTCATCAAGTCCGAGTTCCTTTTTAATATCCGAGCAATCAATATCGGGAGAAAACTTATCCGTATCAAGAGAATTCACGGTAACGCGGATATTATCGGGGAAAACTCCGTATTCGTCAATAAGATACTGCTTTATATCCTCACTTACAGCAAGGGTCTTCTGTCCCCAATCGGAGAGGAAGCGGTAAAGAGGAGTAACGGTAAACACCCAATGGGCGGTAGTTACGAAGCGGAATCCAAGCTTGCGGGCAAGATGACCGCAGATAGCCGCGGGGATACGCGCATGTGCATGAACGACGTCGTATTTCTCCGCCCTTATCAGCTTTTCAAGTCCGCGCATGGAGGTGAGGATATCCGACGGCTTGCGCGTATTAAGGGGGAATGAAAAATGCCTGATACCCGCCTCCTCAAGCTCGCTTACAAAGCTGCCCCCGCGGGAAACCACGTGCACGCAGTATCCACGGGCAACGAGAGCCTTGGAAAGCTCAAGAATATGGGTTTCCGCACCGCCGATGCCCATTTGCATCGTTACCATCAATATTTTTTTGATCTCCATCGCAAACTCCAAAAGGTTATGTTTGCATTATTTTACCACAATGGGAGCAAAAAGTAAACATAATAATGAAAGATGGATAAAATAATAAGGAAAAGAGACCATTTTTTTCTTAAAACCACTTGAAAAAACCGCATTGTTATGTTATTATATCAGTGTTATCAGATTAGTTTGCAGAGTGGGCTCCGTCCACTCTCGTTTTTTTGTAAAGAACACGGAGGTTGAATGAAAGAAAACAACGCAGAACGCAAGGGCAGCATTGCAGACAGAGTTGCAGCGCTGGTTTCTCCCGTGGCGGAGGAACTTGGGCTTTACATCTGGGACGTGGAATTTGCCAAACGAGGACCCGATTACTACCTGACCGTCACCATAGACAGCGACGAGGGCATCGACATTGAGGATTGCGAAAAAATGCACCGAGCCATCGACCCCGTGCTTGACGAGGCTGACCCCATAGAGAAGGCTTATATGCTCGAGGTATCTTCCCCCGGAATCGAGCGCGACCTTAAAAAGGATGAGCACTTTGAATGGGCATTGGAGGAAACCGTGGAGCTGAAGCTGTTTGCCGCGGTAAACGGCACCAAGACCGTTAAGGGACGGCTTGCCGCATTTGACTCTGCCTCCGTAACGGTAGCGCAAGCAAGCGGCGATACCGTAATAGAAAGAAAAAACATTTCAAAAGCAAAGACAGTATTTGACTTCGGAAAATAATCAATCAGAAGAAAGGATGCGCAATAGCGCAAGGAAAAAGTAAAAATGAACAACGAGTTCTTTCTGGCTCTCGATATTCTTGAAAAAGAAAAAGGTATTCCCAAGGAATATATGATCGAGAGAGTTGAGGCTGCATTGCTCGGTGCATATAAGCGCGAGGAGGGCGGCAACAGCAACGTTCGCATCGTTATCGATTGCGAGAAAAAAGACGTGCGCGTTTATCAGCAGAAGACCATTGTGGAAGAGGTTACCGACCCCTCCACCGAGATCTCCCTTGAGGACGCCAAGAAAATAAGCCGCAGATACGCTCTCGGCGGCACGGCAGAGATCGAGATGAAGACCAAGAACTTCCGCCGTCTTTCCGCTCAGACCGCAAAGCAGGTAATCATTCAGGGAATACGCGAGGCAGAGCGCTCCAACCTTATCAAGGAGTACGAAAGCAAGCGTGAGGAGATCATCACCGCACAGGTCATCAAGATCGACCAATCAAACGGCAACGTGATCCTTGATACCGGCACGAGCACCGCAGTTCTTACCTACGCAGAGCAGATCCCCGGCGAGCGCTTTGAGATCGGCGACAGAATAAAGGTATTCGTTACCGAGGTGCGCCGCGAGCTTCGCGGTCCGCTGGTTACCCTTTCCCGTATCCATCCCGGTCTTGTAAAGAGAATTTTTGAGCTTGAGATCCCCGAGATACAGGACGGCACCGTAGTCATCAAGTCTGTCAGCCGTGAGGCAGGCAGCAGAACCAAGATCGCGGTTGCTTCCGCAGACGAGAACGTTGATCCCGTTGGCGCTTGTATCGGTAATCGCGGTATGAGAATTGCGGCGATAAACGACGAGCTTCGCGGCGAGAGGATCGACATAATCCGCTACAGTGATGATCCCTGCGAGTACGTTACTCAGGCGCTCTCCCCCGCAAAGGTCGAAAGCGTTGAGCTTGACGGTGAAAGAAGCTGCAAGGTATTCGTTGATGCAGATCAGCTTTCTCTTGCCATTGGCAAGGAAGGACAGAACGCACGTCTTGCCGCAAAGCTCACAGGCTTCAAGATCGATATAAAAGCAAAATAAGCGGAGGTCTCTATGCCCGCACTACCTACACAGAAAAAGAGCCCGGAGCGCAGATGCGTCGGTTGCGGAGAAAAAAGATCCAAGAAGGAGCTTATCCGTGTTCTCCGAACCCCTGAAGGAAGCATAGTGCTTGACCGCACGGGAAAAATGTCCGGTCGCGGTGCGTATATCTGCCCCTCCGTCAACTGCTTTAAAAAAGCGGTAAAGCAGCGCAGGTTTGAAAACAGCCTTCAGGTCACCATTCCTCCGGAGATCTTCGAAGCCCTGGAAAAGGAGCTTTCGGAAAATGAGTGATAACAAAGCACAAAAAGCCGCTTCCCTTCTCGGCCTTGCCAAGAGAGCGGGAAAAATAACAAGCGGAGTTCCCCTGATAATCGAAGCGCTGCGCTCAAAAAAACAGCCGTCCCTTGTGGTTGCTTCCGCATCCGCATCGGAAAATTCGCTGAAAAAGATCTCCGATAAATGCAAATTTTACGGAGTTGAGCTTATAAAAATATCCCTTGCCCCAAGCGAGCTTGCGCACGCGGTGGGAAGCACGGGAAGCGTTGCCGCCGTTGCTGTTAATGACGGCGGACTTGCCGATCTGGTTCGTTCGGCAATTGACTGATTCTAAGAACCTAAGGAGTTTAATATGGCACAACCTAATCCTCAACTCAGGATAAATCAGCTTGCAAAGGATCTTTCCCTCAAAAGCAAGGATATACTTGATATTTTTGAAGCCGCAGGTCTTGAGGGCAAGACGCACATGGCAACTCTTACCCCCGACGAATTCAGCCTTCTTCTCTGGACTCTCACCGAGAAGCGTCAGGTACCCAATATCGACGACTACCTCGACGGACTCGTCGTTATCAAAACGAAGCAGCAGGAGGCCGAGGCAAGAGCTGTAAAGGAAGCCGAAGAAAAGGCAAAGCGCGAGCAGGAGGAAAAAGAGGCAGAGGCTCGCCGCAAGGAAGAAGAAGAAAAGGCACGCAAGGAAGCACAGAAGGCAGAGCGCGATAAGCACAGACCCGAAAATCGCACCGCAGCCGACCGCTTTGAGCAGCGCCGCTCCGCTCCCCAGCAGCAGAAGCCCGCTCAGCAGAAGCCTCAGCAGCCTCAGCGACCAAAGAAAAACGATCAGTCGCAGCAGAAGCAGCGTCCTCAGCAGCCGCTCCGTCCCACTCCTGCCTCCAACACTCCCCGTGAGCAGACCGAGGTAAAGCAGAAGACCAGAGTTGTTGACACCAGAGGCGGCACACCCAACGTGGATCTCTCCCGTTACGACGAGCGCTTCGGCAGCTTCGTTCAGGACGGCGGCAAGCACACTTCCGCACCCGAAAGGCAGAAGCTGAAGAAGCAGGACAACCGCGGCAACTACTCCAAGAACCGCGAAAAAGAGCGCCTGGCCATGGAGAAGATGAAGAAGCTTCAGGCGGAGAATATGCGCAAGAAGCAAAATCTTACCGTTACCATCGGCGATACCATCGTGCTTAGCGAGCTTGCTTCCCGCTTGAAGCAGACCGCAGCAAACGTTATTAAGAAGCTTATGACTATGGGCTTTATGGCAACCATCAATCAGGAGCTTGATTTTGAGACCGCGTGCCTCGTTGCCGAGGAATTCGGCGCGAAGGTCACGAAGGAAGTCGTCGTTTCCATCGAGGACCGTCTGTTTACCGACACCGAGGACAGCGATAACGACCTTGTTGAGCGCGCACCCGTAATCTGCGTTATGGGTCACGTTGACCACGGTAAGACCTCCCTGCTTGACGCCATCCGTAACACTCACGTCACCTCCGGAGAAGCAGGCGGTATTACCCAGCACATCGGTGCTTACCGCGTTGACGTAGGCGGTCGTCCCATTACCTTCCTTGATACCCCCGGTCACGAGGCGTTCACCGCAATGCGCGCACGCGGAGCACAGGCAACGGATATTGCCATACTCGTCGTAGCGGCAGACGACGGAATCATGCCCCAGACCGTTGAGGCAATAAACCACGCAAAGCAGGCGGGCGTTGACATCATCGTTGCAATAAACAAGATGGATAAGCCCTCCGCAAACCCCGACGCTATCAAGCAGGCACTTACCAAATACGAGCTGCTCCCCGAGGAGTGGGGCGGTGACACCATCTGCTGTCCCGTATCCGCTCTTACCCACCAGGGTATCGACGAGCTGCTTGAAAACGTTCTTCTCGTTGCAGAGGTAAAGGAGCTTAAGGCTAACCCGAACCGCCACGCAAAGGGTATCGTTATCGAGGCTAAGCTTGATAAGGGCCGCGGTCCCGTTGCCACCGTGCTTGTACAGAACGGTACTCTCCACGCGGGAGATATCGTAATTGCCGGTACATCCGTTGGTCGCGTTCGCGCAATGACCGACCATAAGGGCAAGCAGCTTAAGGAGGCAGGCCCCTCCGTTCCCGTTGAAATTATCGGTCTTTCCGAGGTTCCCGAGGCGGGCGACGAGTTCAACGCAGTTGAAGATGAAAAGATGGCACGTACCCTTGCAGAACAGCGCCGCTCCACCGCAAAGGAAGAGCAGTTCAAGGAGAACAGCCGCGTTTCTCTTGACGCACTGTTCACCCGCATCTCCGAGGGCGTTAAGGATCTTAATATCATCGTAAAGGCAGACGTTGGCGGATCTGCAGAAGCAGTTAAGGCATCTCTCGTCAAGCTCTCCAACGACGAGGTTAAGGTCAACGTTATCCATAGTGCCGCCGGCGGTATTACCGAGGGCGACGTAAGCTTTGCGGCTGCATCCGGTGCTATTATAGTCGGATTCAACGTTCGTCCCGATAAGACGGCTATGGACTCTGCAGAACGACAGGGCGTTGAGATCCGTACCTACCGCATCATCTACGAGTGCATCGAGGAGATCGAGGCGGCAATGAAGGGTATGCTTGCTCCCGAGTTCAAGGAAGTAGTTCTCGGCCACGCAGAGGTCAGAAAGACCATCCGCGTTCCCAACGTCGGAACCATTGCCGGCTCTTACGTTCAGGACGGTAAGGTAAGCCGCAACGCAATGATCCGCGTAGTACGCGACGGCGTTGTTATATTCGAAGACAAGATATCCTCTCTTAAGAGATTCAAGGACGATGCCCGCGAGGTAAATCAGGGATATGAGTGCGGTATCGGTCTTGAGAAGTTCAACGATATCAAGGAAGGCGATATCCTTGAGGCGTATATAATGGAAGAGGTCGCACGCTGACCCTTCCGAAAGGAATAAAATGAATAAGCAGGATAAGTGCGCGGCCTTCTTCCCTCTTACGAGGGAGGAGGCACGCGCGGGCGGTATCGAAACGCCCGATTTCGTTTATGTTTGCGGAGACGCTTACGTTGACCACCCATCCTTCGGCTGTGCGGTCATTTGCCGTTATCTGGAAGCACACGGCTTTACCTGCGCCATTATCTCACAGCCGGACTGGAGGACCACGGACGCTTTTAAGGAGTTCGGGCGCCCGAAGCTCGGCTTTCTTGTTTCCTCGGGAAATATAGATTCCATGGTGGCGCATTACTCAGTTTCTAAGCACCGCAGAAAATACGACTACTATTCCCCCGCAGGCAAAATAGGTCTGCGCCCCGACCGTGCCGTTATCGTATACTGCAACAAAATAAGAGAGGCATACGGCGATGTGCCGATAATCATCGGCGGTCTTGAAGCTTCTCTTCGCCGTTTTGCACATTACGATTATTGGAGCGATACCGTGCGGCGCAGCGTGCTTGTTGACAGTCGAGCGGATATAGTTTCTTACGGTATGGGCGAAAAGACCATACTTGAGCTTGCGCGTCTCCTTGAGCGGGGAGTACCCGTCAAGAAGATACGCGGAGTCAGAGGCACTGCATACCTCATAAAGAACACAGATAAAACTCCCGAGGATAGCATTTTTATCGGTGAATACGACGATCTGAAGCAGGATAAGAAGGCGTACGCCGCGGCTTTTAAGATTCAATACGAAAATCAGGATGCCATAAGCGGTAAGCCTCTTCTTGAAGGCTACGGCGATAAGATACTCGTTCAGGAGCCTCCCATGTTCCCCCTTGAGCAAAAGGAGCTTGACAAGGTCTATTCTCTGCCTTACGCCCGCGCATGGCACCCAAGCTACGATGCGCTCGGTGGCGTTCCCGCCATCGAGGAGGTAAAGTTTTCCGTAACGCACAACCGCGGCTGCTTCGGTGAATGCAATTTCTGCGCCCTTACCTTCCATCAGGGCAGAGCCGTACGTTGCCGCTCCAAGGAGAGCGTGCTTGCAGAGGTGGAAAAGATCACCCACCTTCCCGATTTTAAGGGTTATATACACGATATCGGCGGCCCCACCGCCAACTTCCGAGCTCCCGCCTGCGAAAAGCAGGTAAAGCACGGAGTATGCAAGGACAAGCGCTGTCTTGCTCCCGTGCCCTGCAAGAATCTTAAGGTCGATCACAGCGAATATCTTGATATCCTCACGGAAGCTGAGCGCATTCCGGGCGTAAAAAAAGTGTTCGTACGCTCAGGCATACGATTTGATTACCTTATGCTTGATAAGGACAAGCGATTCTTTAAAAAGCTTGTGCGCGACCACGTCAGCGGTCAGCTTAAGGTGGCGCCCGAGCATTGCAGTACCCGCGTGCTCAACGCCATGGGCAAGCCAAGCTTTGGCGTTTATAAAGCCTTCCAAAAGGAGTTTTTGCAGTATTCAAAGGAAGCAGGGCTTGAGCAGTACCTCGTTCCCTATCTTATGTCAAGCCATCCCGGATCCAAGCTTGACGATGCTATCGAGCTTTCTCTCTTTCTACGCGGATGCGGAATGAACCCCGAGCAGGTGCAGGATTTTTATCCCACTCCGGGCACCGTATCCACGGTTATGTACTACACGGGCATTGATCCGCTCTCGGGCAAGGAAATTTTCGTTCCTACCAACGCGGAAGATAAAAGACTACAGAGAGCACTGCTACAGTCGGGAAAGCCGGAGAACGCAGAATTTTTGCGTGAACAGCTTGCTCGTCGCGGCAGAAGCGACCTTATCGGCTACGGTGACGGCAAGCTTGTGCCTCCCGCAAGCAAAAAGCCGTTTGTCAAAAGAAAGCCTCAGAATGCCTATCCAAAAAACCAGCACAAAGAGGCAGCATCAAAGAATTACCCACGCAAAAGAAAGACCCGTTGAGGTTCGATATGAATAACCGAAATGAATTCTTCCTTGTAAATAAAAATCTGCACGGCTTCAATCCCTTGTCCTTTGGGCAGGAGCATTGCCTGCCCCATCACTTTTTCGGACCCGGTATGCGCTCTTATTGGCTTATCCATTACGTTGTGTCGGGCAAGGGCGTTTTTTCCGTAAAGAACAAGACCTACAAGCTATCTGCGGGCTCCTGCTTTATTATCCGTCCTCTTGAAAAGGTGTTCTATCAGGCTGATGCAAATAATCCCTGGCATTACATCTGGGTGGGCTTTGAAGCGCCGGATCATGATCCCGAGCAGCTTACCGGTGACGTTTTGTCCATCCCCGGTCTTGGAAATATTTTTTCATCGCTGATGGACGCACAGGAGAAAAGCGAGGGCAGAAACGAATTCATTTCCGGAAAGATATGGGAGCTTATGTCCCTCATTTCCGAAGCGGGCAAACCCAAGATATCCCGCAACAGAAGCTTTGCGGAGCAGGCAAAGACCTGCATTCAGGCAAAATATATGACGGGCATCACCGTTTCCGAGATCGCAAAGATGCTTAATCTTGAGCGCAGCTATTTCAGCACCGTTTTTAAAAACAGCGTTGGCATCTCTCCCCAGGAATACATCAACAATTTTCGACTTGAAAAGGCGGCGGATCTGCTGCTTTCAAGCGATCTGAGCGTTACCGATATTGCATATTCCACGGGATATTCGGGGGTTATCAACTTTTCCCGAATGTTCAAGCGCCGTTTCGGTCAATCCCCATCGGAATACAGAGAATCGAACGGAAAATAACGAAAAAACATCGCAGACGGTGTCTGCGATGTTTTTTCGTTATTTAGCATAAGGCAGTATTCTCTCTACCTCGGTTATTGCCGCACCGTCTGCGGGAGGCATATACTCAATCCAGGTTTCTCCCCCGTCCACGGAGGCGTGATATCTGTAAAAATCCCCAAAGGAATCGTCACGATATAACAGCTCCTCCGCAAGAATAACGTTTTCTGCGGCGTACACCGGCTTTCCCGGGATACCGATGCTCTTCTGTTCAAGAACCTCTTTGCCGTCATCACTTAACGTTACTGTGTACAAATAATATCGGCGATTATACTCCGTGTATCCCGCGGGATTCTTCATAATGCGGGAGTATACGAATCGGACGGTGTTTTCCGTTTTGGCAATGGGTATTATGTCAAAAGCTTCAAGATAAGAGTCAACCTCTTTCTTCGTGCCGTCGGGCAGATACAAAAACACCATATGGGAACCGAGACCGCCCTCAAGACCCAGCTCGTAAGAAAGATGCTCAGAAAGGGTCAGCCGTTCTCCGTCCCACACGCTCTTGTTTTCCTGTATCTTCAGCTTCAGACTGCGCAAGGCAAAGCTCGTTCCCCTATCGATATTTGCATCCCCGCCTTGGTATGGATCGTTCTCCATTGCGTGAAAATAATATCCCGTCGTCGGCATAACTACATAGGAGTCACGTATACCCACGTTTCCGTCCTTGCGAACGTAAAAGGGATCGGTGAGTACTGCGGTTTTTGGGTCAATGCTTGTTTTCACGCCCACGGTGTCATTCTCAAAGCCACGGTAAAGCGACCAGGTATATCCTCTGTCGGTTGAGATGAAATAAACGTATCCCGCCTTGCCCATTGCCTGATTATAGTATGTTTCCAATATTTTGAAAGCAACCACTCCGATGTCGCCTTCAAAGTAAGGCGTATATCCTTCAAGTACCGCAAGAAGGGGGTAGTTTGCGCAATCAATATTTACCTCGGGCCTCCAGACACTTTTTTCGGGCAGCCAATATTTTGCTTCCGCTAATTTAACGTTGGCACCCACGGACGCGCGGCGGATAAGACTCTTATCAAGACCGTTATAGAAATATCCTACGTTTACGAAATGATTGGAATCAAGAAAGACCGCGTTTTTGCCCATATCTGAATATCCGTTATTTTCATCCTCAAGGAATACGAAGGTCTTTCCGCCGTCCTCGGTCTTCATGATGACGTGATAATAACGTCCCATGCTCCAATATGTTCTTTCAAAGATAAGATACCCTTCCATATCGGAAACGAAGCTTATTCCCGTGCAGGCTGTGGAGAAATCGGAGGAGAAATTGGTATCGCAAACGCAAACGTTTATGCTTTTTCCTTTATCTGCCGTTGTGAGGATAACGGAATACTTCGTATTATATCCGTTTTCACTTGCGCGCGAAGCACGAATAACGGCACAGCCCCGATCCCCTTCCATATACCAGTTTTCAAGTTGCACCTTTGCCGTTTCATCGTTAAAAAGCGCTGTAACCTCATCGGGAAAAGGCACGAAGGCGTGATCTGCAAAGCTGAAGCCGTATACACCGTCCTTCTCCGTAACCTTGTTTTTTCCCATTGTTCCGCCATTCTTATAGGATGGAACGTCCTTGGAAGCGACCGTTGTGATCAGCTTATCGTAAACGAATACTTCGGGCGACTTCAGGTAATATTTATCCCATCTGATTGCGGGAAGCGCGGTATATTCCCCGTTTACGGGCAATATAATGCTCTCCGCACCCTTTAAGTGCACGTAACCGTCCTCACCCTTATATAACATATCCTTAAGCAAAGCTTCCTGATCCGCTACAGTGAAAGTACTTACGTATTCCTCGCCCTCAAACCGCTTTTGAGCTACGGTTTGCGGCTTTATAACTATCCTAAGGAACCGATCAAACGCGCTAAGCACGGGATCCTCAGCTTCATCGGGCGCCGTCGTTACCTCCTCGGTTACGGGCTCGGTTACAGGCTCGGTTATAGGCTCCGTTGTTGGTTCCGTCACCGGTTCGGTTATCGGTTCGGTTATCGGCTCGGTTATCGGCTCGGTAATTGGTTCGGTAATTGGTTGCGTTATCGGATCCGTTATTGGTTCCGTTACGTGATCAGTCACCGGATCCGTCACGGGAACGGACGTAACCTTCTCCGTGGTATCGGGAGCCTCGGTAATAGGCGGCAAAGCCTGCTCGTTGCAGGATGCCAAAGAAAAGACAACCGCAAGAAGCGCTATAAAGCAAGAAAAAACCTTTTCATTCCGACCTCCGACTATGATGATAATCAATTATAACACGGATATTTGCAAAAGTCATCAATATTTTGTGAACACGGATTGTTTTTACTGCATTTTTGTGATATGATAAATGCAAGAAACGCACAAGGAGTTCAATATGAAGTTTATATCTTGGAACGTAAACGGCTTCCGATCCTGTCTTGGCAAAGGATTTGAAGATTTTTTCAAGGCGCAGGATGCCGATTTCGTTTGTATACAGGAATCAAAGATGCAACCGGGTCAGGCGGAATTCGATACACCCGATCATAAGCAGTTCTGGTACAGCGCAGAGAAAAAGGGATATTCGGGTACCGCAATTTTTGCAAAGAACGAGCCGCTTTCCGTTTCCTACGGCATAGGAATTGAGGAGCACGATCACGAGGGCAGAGTTATCACCCTTGAATATGACAATTTCTATCTCGTTAACGTCTACGTACCCAACTCCCAGCGCGAGCTTGCACGCCTTGATTACCGCATGACCTGGGAGGACGCTTTCCGCGCTTATATCTGCGAGCTTGATAAGAGAAAACCCGTGATCTACTGCGGAGATCTTAACGTTGCTCACGAGGAAATTGACCTTAAAAATCCAAAGACCAATCACAGGAACGCAGGCTTTACAGACGAGGAGCGCGGCAAATTCACGGAGCTGCTTGCAAGCGGCTTTTCCGACAGCTACCGCCGTTTATACCCCGACAAGGTGGAATACTCCTGGTGGAGCTATATGATGAAGGCGCGCGAAAGAAACATCGGGTGGCGCATAGACTACTTCGTGGTATCAAACCGTATTTTTGATAAAGTAACGGACAGCAAAATACTTACCGAAGTAATGGGAAGCGACCATTGCCCCGTTTGCCTTGAAATTGATATATAAGCATTGAAAAGCATCGCGGCGAGAGCATGCCCCGCCCTACTGCCAATAACGGTTTAAAGTAGGGCGGGACTTGCTCCCGCCTTAATTACAACCTTTGGTTGTACAACTTTCAACGAACCGTTAATTGTATTCAACAGCAAATCACGATACAATGTTTTTGTAAAAGCTTTTGCAATGAATATTCAAGGAGAAGAATATGAATAGATCGATTAACGAGAAAATATGTGAGTTAAGAAAAGCAAGATCACTGACTCAAGAAAAGCTGGGCTCCCTTTTGGGAGTATCCAGCCAAGCCGTTTCAAAGTGGGAAAAAGGCGAAAGCCTTCCCGATATCATGATAATACCAACACTTTGCGAGGTCCTTGGGATAACTGCAGATGCACTTTTGGAGGTGCCTGAATCTGTTCAAAAAAATGATTGTATGTGTAATCTTAAGGAATACGCACGCAAAGTTGGTGAGATAAGAGCGTCTTTTGAATCCCTGCAAGCATGCTCCGTCGTTTCAAGCGATCACAAGGGTTCGGCCCAGATATCCGACACCGGAATACGCATAAACAACACCAGAGGATACGGAATCATAATATCAGGAAAGGATATGCTGACGAAAATTGCAAACACACCCGCATCAAGTATTAAACGTATATGCAATATCATAAATGACGATAATGTAATGAAGGTATTTGCCGCGCTTGACTTTGAAAAACCTAAATCGGAATTGGACATTTCAAATGACACAGGTTTGGCAATAAACGAAATTCAACCGATTCTGTTCAAACTGTTAAAAGCCAACATTTGCGAATGCCGCGACGATGAAAAATATGTGTTTGGACTGAATTCCTACGTAATATTTGCCACATTAGCGGGAATCTATCTTGATTCACCGGACGGAAGAAAGGATATCTACAGCATTTCGAGAAACTATATGGCAAAGTGACGCTAACGGAACGCCTCCGCCAGGGAAAAACCTGGCGGAGGCGCTGTTAGCCCGTTATCTTCTTTACGTCGTGCTCTTGCAGAATTTTAAGCATTTTTGCGGCAAAGATACCCTCTGCCTCGGACTGCTTTGCAAACATATCGGCAAGCTTATCGTTCTCCCCTTCAAGCTCGTTTGCGTATTCGCGGTAATCACGAACCGCCTCCGTTGCGTTAAGCCACGCCGAGTAGACCCTATCTCTGTCGGTAATAAGAAATCCGTTTTTATTATCCATACTTTATCCCCTTTTCTTTGTAGTTAGTATTCCATCAACGGGAAATAGTATTCGCAAAAAAAGAAAGATCCGACGGTGAAGCACCGTCGGATCTTTCTTATCATAAACGAACTATTGCTCGCTTATACCGTAATTACTTTGCGGCAGAAACGGAGGTGATGTGGGGCTGAACGCCGTTGTACCAATAGAGGAAGCCTTCGAGATCGATCTTATCGCCGATCTTGAGAGCCTTAACTGCCTTGTAAACGTCGGTATCTGCGCCGCAGAGATAGGACTCTACGCAGAAGGTGTAAGTCTTTCCGTTAACGGAAACGTTGAAATAAAGGTCATCGCCCTCTTCGCCGGCGCCGTTCCACTTGTAAAGGAAAGCAACGTCGTTGCCGTCAGCATCTTTGGAAGCCTCAACGGTCATACCCTTGAAGGAAGCGAACATATTCTGGCTCTTTGCAAGATCGTCGGTACCGAGAAGTGCGGTAACGTCCTTTGCGGGAGCAACGTAATTGCCGTCAAGGATAGCGTATGTAGCGTCGATGATCTCAACCTCGCCGGACCACTCAGCCTTCTTACCGGTAACCTTGATCTTGGTGCCTGCTACCATCTTGTCGTAGTCAGCTTTGGTTACGGGCATATCGTAAATGAAATAACCGCCAACACCGTCCTGAGCGTAAATGGTGCAGAGTCCCTGGCCGTTCTTTTCCCAATAGCCCTGCTTAGCCTGAACGTAAGCCTCAACAACGACGGAAGCGTCGATAGCAGCAGCGTTGTACTCTTCCCAGGTCATAACGCCCTCAGACTTTGCGTTGATGTCTTCTGCGGGGGGCGTGTTCTCGCCGCCGCAAGCAACACAGGAAAGAACCATAAGAGCCGCAAAAACGAACAATAATACCTTTTTCATTTTTTTCTCCTTGTGATTTTTAAATTGCCATATGAAACGAATGGTATGAGAATATTATACACAAAAACTTAAATAAGTCAAGACGCTGAAGTTTTTTTCTTTCTTTTTTTCAAAAATCCGACAACAAAGGAAAAACCGATAAATACCCATGCCGCCGCAATACCGCAGATGAGCCAAAGTGCCGTTGAGGGGAGCGCTCCGAGATCTTCCCTGCCCTCGCCCATAGTCTGCACCTGATCAAGCCTGTAAAGCGCCGTAACGTCGGCAAAAAGCTTTTCATAGTATTCGTCGTCTACCGTTTCACTTCTGCGCATGGATTTGGTTACGTTCTCTATAAGCTGACCCGCCGCGTTGCGCAGAGAAGCCGAGCCGTTGAATACGGGAGTAACGAAGGTGTTATCCGTGTTATCAAGCAGAAGCTTTGTTGCCTGTATTTTTACAGAATAATGCTCGTCGTTGTCCTTGCCCTCGTTTGCAAGGTATTCCGTATACTCAACGCTGCTTTGCGCCTTGCTCGTTACGGGTACGTAGCCTTCCGTTTGAGAATACGATATCTGCACGTCGTTTACAAGCAGATATTGAGCAAAGAGCCAGGAGGCAAGCACCTCTCCGCTATCGCGCTTATTGAATACGCAAACGGAGGGACCTTGTGATATCATTGAGGGGTTTTCCGTATCGAACTGCGGAATAAGCCTTACCGCGGTTTCAAACTCCACGATCTGATCCTCGCTTATGTCGCAGAGAGGGGCATCCGTTCCCATCCAAGTGGCGCCCGCCGTGGAATCTATGGCAAAAATGCACTGACCGGCGTTCAAGAAGTTTGCGGGATAGCTGGATATCTTAAAGGTGGAGAACGCCTTGGTTGCCGCAGGCTCCTCAAGCATCCTTAAAAGCTCCTTGGTGGTATTGTTGAAGATGAGTATTTCTCCATCATCAGAGGAATATCCCGCGCCCTTCTGATCGAGCATCTGGATCATCATATTATCCGTTGACTTATAGATGAACGGAATAAGCACCTTTTGCCCGTTCAGAAGGAAGTTTCCTTCCTCGTCCTTTGCAAGCGCGGCACGGCTTACCTCAAAAACGAAGTCCCAGGTAAGCACTTCGGGCACCGTATATCCAAGCTTTTCAACGAAGGTCTTATTTACGTAGCACGCCTCGGTAGAGCGCATATAAGGAATAGCGTAATGCTTTCCTTCAATCACGCATTCTTCAAGGAATTTGGGTATCATCTCGCCGTACTCGGGTCCGTCGAAGCGGAGATCGGTTCCCCCAAAGCCGTACTTTTCGTTATTAAAAAGCTCGTCAAGGCAGACCACCGTATCGGGGCTCGTCATATAAGTTGCAATATGGTCGGGGTAGGTAATGCAAACGTTGGGAGTGGTCTGGGTGGAAATGTTGGTGATAACGTCGTTATATATCTTGCCGTAATCGGTATAGAGCTTCAGCTTTACCTTAACGTTTGGATAAAGCGCCTCAAAATCAGCTATCGCCTTTTTGTATATTCGGGTCTGGGCAACGTTGGTGTCGTTTTTTGCCCAGAATGTGATCTCATAGGTCTTTTCCGTATCAAAGCTTTCGGGCATCACGAACGGATCAAGTCCCCTTGAGCCATGGCAAGCGGTAAGGAGCGGAAGCACCGTAAGAAGGCAAAGAGCAAGGCATAAAAATCTTTTCATCCCTTCATACCTCCCGTTGCAACGCCCTCCATTATCCTATCACGGAAAGCAAGGAACAAAATTATAAGCGGAACGGAGATAACGACCACTGCCGCCATCATAGCGGGAATATTCTCCCTGCCGAAGCCGTTCTCCCTTATTGCCTGAATACCGTTGGAAACAAGGAAGTATGCTTCCTCGTCCGTAACGAGTCGGGGCCAGACGTAGGAATTCCAGCACTCTATTACCTTGAGCATGGTAACCGTGACCACGGTGGGGCGGCACATGGGGATCATTACCTTGAGCAGATACTTCATATCCGTGGTGCCGTCTACCTTTGCCGCGTAATAAAGCTCGTCCGGTATCTGAGCAAAGTTTTCTTTAAGCAGATAAATATAGAACACCGAAGTAACGGACGGCAGAATAAGACCCGCAAAGGTATTGCGCAGATCAAGATCCGTTACAGTAACGTAATTTGTTATAACAACAAGCTCCGTGGGGATCATCATCAAAGCAAGGAACAGAGTAAAGACCAGATTTTTTCCCTTGAAATTCAGCCTTGCAAAGGCAAAGGCGGCAGGAATGATGATGATAAGCATAAGCGCCGTGGTTGCAACGGTGAATATAGCGGTATTAAGGAAGTACCGAGCAAGGGGCACCTCCGTAAATGCCTGAACGTAGTTTTTGAAGGTGGGAGCAAGGGTAAAAAGCTTCGGCGTAAACTCGGAGTTGTAAGCGCCGTAATCCTTTACGGAGGTAAGAAGCATCCAATAGAATGGGAAAAGCACAGCAAGCGCCCAGAAGCCGAGGAAGAGATAAACCACGGTCTTTAGCGCGGTATTGCCGATCTTACGTTTGCGCTCGGCTTTATCTGAATATGCGTTATTCATCTCTGCCTCCTTAACCGTTATAGACGTGCTTTTTGCGCACCATCAGGTTGATGCAGGTAATGGTAAGCACGATGATAAAGAGTATGACTGCCGCCGCGGAAGCATAGGATGGATATCCGCCGCTGTCTCCGTACAGCATATCGTAAACATAACCGACGATGGTGTTCATCTCCGCAGCGTTCAGATTGGTGCCGAAGATCGCAACCGCATCGCTGTACGCCTTGAAAGCGCCGATAAATCCCGTAATAACCAGATAGAAGATCATGGGAGAGATCATAGGGAGAGTAATTTTCGTAAACGTGCGCCATCTTGGGGTACTGTCGATCTTTGCCGCATCGTAAAGATCGTCGTTTACCGATGCAATGGCACTTGTAAGAACGAGGATCTTAAAGGGCAGTACCACCCAAACGGTATAAACGCACAGCACGAGCATCTTTGCCCAGTAGGGTCCGTCTATAAAATCAATATTGGTGTTAAGCAAAAGATTTACAAGACCGTCGGTATAGGGCGTCTTTTTGAAAAGGATCATAAAGACCATACCGACTGCAAGCGTATTTGTCACGTAAGGGAGAAAATATATGGTCTGGAAAAGCTTGCGGAGCTTTTTTACGGAAGCAAGCGCCAAAGAAATAACGAGGGCAAGTAAAGTAGAAACGGGAACGGTGATAAGCACCAGAATAAGGGTGTTCTTTACCGCCTGCAGAAAATAGGGGTCGTGCAGTACGTAAGAAAAATTATAAGTACCTATGCCAAAATAGGTCTGGGATGCAAAGTTATACCCCTCCTCAAAGGAGTAGACGAAAACGTCCACAAGAGGATATACCAAAAACACGCCCAGAAACAGTATGGCGGGTAATAAGTACAGCCAACCCTTCAAATCGTTCTTTTCCATAATTGCCTCCAAAGGATAAAATGCGCTATTTAAATTATTATAGCACTCCTTTGTTCACCGCGCAATATAAATTGGCATTTTTTGAAAGAGAAATATATATAAAATATATATAAAAATAGACTCCCTTTTGCAAACAATATCGTTAAGTAAGCCAACCGCAAGATCCTTCGCTCTCACGCGCTCAAGGACGACATGCGGTTGGCATTTTTCTTAACTTAATGACATTGCTTGTGTAAAGGGAGGCTATAGCTACCGACTTATATTCATTTCTTCATTTTCTTGATCTGACGTACGCCTCAATCGGCTTTATGATAGGGGGAGAGATATTTTCCGGTAATTCGGAAAGTTCGAAAAACTTCAACTCGTCCACCTCCCCTTTCTGCGGCACCGGATCGCCGCAGTAATCCTTGCAAATATACACTATGTCTATATTGTATACCTCATCTCCGTTTGGATAAACGTAGTGAGTATCCTTCCCGGAAAACACGCCAAACAACGAAAGCGAATTGGCAACAAGCCCGGTTTCTTCATAGAGTTCTCTTTTTGCCGCCTCTTCCACTTCTTCACCCAAATCGACGGAACCGCCACAGTAACCCCAGCAATGATTATCACTGCGTAATTGGAGAAGTACTCTGCCGCGCTCGTCCTCAACTATCACACTTGCGCCGACCTGCATAAGCGGCGAATGCCCCACAAGCTTACGCAAGTCCATTATATAGCCCATAGCTCCTCCGATAATTATTTAACGTAATAACAATAATCCATTATGATATTTCCCTTTTCATCGGGGGTAGTATATCTTGGACAAAGGCAGTTTTCAAAGGACCAAACACCGCCTTGTTCATCTCTGTAAAGCGTCATTCCCTCGGATTCAACCGCTTTGCGGCAAGCGGAGGTGTTGTGAACCTCTTTTTCAGTGCCGTATATCCAACACGTTCCCAGACCCATAGCGGGAAAATCAACACAAGCAAACCCATCCGGAACAGGGGTGTTTTCAGGGCAAAACATACCTATCCAATATTCAAAAGGCTGTCCTTCGGAGCGGCGTTCAAGGCCAACGTAACCTGCACCGTTTTCCCACAGCTTCATAATTGCATCGGTTCCGCCCATATTACTCTCAAGCAGGTCAAACCAACCGTTTTGAAACCACGCGCCCCAATGAGGCCCAAAGCCGCCGTATTTCTTGCCTATGAAGCGCATTGCGGGAACTTCTTCTCTGAAAGTTTTGATCAATTCTGCCATAATTACTCCTTTTCAATGGGAACGAATATACGTTCCGTATATAGCCTGCTTTGCTCCGCGTAACACTCAAATTCATAACCCTTTGCCCGCTTAAATCCGTTTTCAGGCAACCACTTACGGTATATGTAATCCCAGGTTTCACTTATCACTTCAGCAAACGTATGCTGTGATGCGGGCGGCGTATCAAAAACCGCATATACCCCGGAAGATATAAAGAGATCAACGGTATTTTTATCGGAATTTTTAACAAGCTCGCGCTTTACGCCAATGTAATAATCGAGAGCTTTTCTTTCCGTATTCCAACACATAACTCCGTAATCAACCGCATCGTCCGTATCGGTTAGCGCTCTTGAACGGCTGGAAGCGTTATATACATTCCACGCCCTGTTTGGGGATGATCCGCAAAAACAATACGCAGTAACGTAAAAGCCTTTTAAATACGCAATGGTTGAAGTGGGGAGATTCGTTTCTTTTTCAAAGCTGAAGCGACCGTAAAGCCGCAAACTGCAATCTGCACATCTGAAATCCGTGGGAAGTATTCCATGCTCATTTACAAAGGCTCGCGTAAAGTTTTCCTTGGAATTGAATCCGTATTCAAAAGCAATATCGGAGATCGGTCTGTGGGATACGCACATAACGCGCACTATCTCGGATATCCTTCTCTTGCGTATGTAGTCGGCGGGAGTAAGTCCAACGGCAGATTTGAAGATACGTAGAAAATGATACTCCGAATAACCCGCAAAACGAGCAAGACTTGCGTTGTCAAGCACACCGGTCTTTTCATTCTTCAGTTCAGATTCGATAAGCGTTATAACTTTTTCAATGCTTTCGCGGTACATAGCAACACCTCGCATACATCTTACCATACTCATCGAAAAGAAGATTGATAAAAATTGCGAAATAAAGCTATTTTTTCATTTCCGCATACTTGCGGACAAATTCGTTTATCTCATTACCGATGACGGTCAGCTCGTCGTAGAATTCCTTGGGTGTGGTGCGCAAAATACCCGAGTTTACCGCAGAGCATTGCACGAGCCTGTCGGCAGTAACCACACGGGCGCTGTAATCGGGGCCGAGATCGTGCATAAGCTTTTCAATAAAGGCGTCGGCGGTCTGCTCGTGCTTCGTGAATACGACGCGGTAACCGTCGCGCATAAAGTCAGAACCCTGTCCTTCCTTAACCAGATAAGCGTCAAAAACCAATACAAGCTCCGTTTTCGTAAATCCCACGTAATTTGCAAGCAAGGTCATAAGGCTCTCTCTTGCATCGTCAAGATTTTTTTCCGCAAGAGCGCTTAAGCTATCCCAAGCAAAGATAACGTTATATCCGTCAACGATTACTATACTGTGTTGCTTTGGCGGTATCTTCTTGCGGGGAGCCTTACGTCTTTCCTCATTTATGACGGTGCGGGTATCTCTGTACTGCCTGCGCTTTATGGGTCCGAACTCCCGGAGCATGATGGTTTCAAGCTCCTCGTCGCTGAGTGAATATTTTCCCTTAAGGCTTGAAGCCTTGGGAACTAAAGCATCCGGCTTCTTTTCGCCTTCTGTTTCGGCAGTAAGATGCTTATAGTTATCCACCTCGTTCCACGGAACCGTAAAGCCCGCGCCGTGAGCGCAGAAGACGGAATGGGGAGTGTTGGCAAGATCCGCTTCGGGATCGTATCCCCTTGCGGCGATAACCTCCTCCGCGTTATGGCAAATTTCATAACCGTCGGATACGCAGGAAAGCCTTCCCTGGCCCGCTGTGAACGCGGTCACCTCCCTTGCATAGCCGTGCAGCTCGGAAACGGGTCCTCTGCCCCCGAGAACGGCAACGCCGTCGTCGTTTGAAAGTATCTCAAAATCCGCAAATCTTGCCTGCAGATCTGCCATGGCTCTGCCAAGGCTTGGGGAGGGCAATTCAAGACGGAAGCGATAGTACGGCTCAAGAAGCTCACAGCCCGCCTTCATAAGTCCCTGGCGCACTGCGCGGTAGGTAGCCTGACGAAAATCGCCGCCCTCAGTGTGCTTTAAATGGGCTCTGCCGGCAACGAGAGTTATCTTGGTATCCGTAAGGAAAGCGCCCGTAAGCACGCCTCTGTGGCGTTTTTCGTACAGGTGAGTAAGTATCAGCCTTTGCCAGTTAGTGCTTAAGGTATTCTCAGGTACGTCCGTATCAAAAACAAGCCCCGTTCCCTTTGGCTGCGGCTCCAGAAGAAGCTGCACCTCCGCATAGTGGCGAAGCGGCTCAAAATGCCCGACTCCGATAGTCCTTGCGGCGACCTTTTCTTTATAGAGTATCTTTCCCGTATCAAATTCGCATTCAATACCGATGCGCTCTTTTATCATGCGCTTCAGAATATCCGTCTGTATCTCGCCCATAAGACGCGCCTCTATCTGGCACAGTTCCTCGTTCCAGCAAAGATGCAGTGAGGGTTCTTCCTCCTCAAGCTCCTTGAGCTTCGGAAAATAGAGATTAACGTCGCATCCCGCGGGAAGCACGATGCGGAAGGAAAGCACGGGCTCAAGCACGGGCTTGCCAGTATCGCTTTCAAAGCCGAGTCCCTGACCGATATAGGATGCGGTGAGACCGCTTACGGCACATATCTCTCCCGAGGATACGCCGTCCACCTGCTCAAACTTATCGCCCGAGTAAAGGCGGATGCGGTCCACCTTTTCGGCGTATCTTTTTCCGTCTGCGCCGATATATACTATCTCGTCACGCACGGAAAGAGTGCCGCCCGTTATCTTCATATAGGTAAGACGTGCGGAGTCCGCTCTGTTTATCTTATAGACCTTGGCACCAAAGCGCTTTTCCCCGTAATAAGGCGCAAGGGTATATCTGTCGAGAGTATCAAGCAGATAGTCAATGCCCTCCATCTTGAGGGCGGAGCCATAGGTGCAGGGAAAAAGCCTGCGCTCTCCTATCAGCCGTGCGATAGCCTCGTCCGATATAGGCTCATCCGCAAGAAAAGAATCAAGAAGATCCTCGTGGATCATTGCAAGACGCTCATCGAGGCTATGCTTTGATGCATCGGCAAAAAAGGAAACGCAATTTGGGGAAAGAAGCTTACAAAGCTCTGCTTCGCTCTCTTCCTTCAGCTTAATTGCAATATCGCATTTATTGACGAATATAAAAGTCGGCACGCCGTACATTTCAAGAAGCGACCACAGAGTACGCGTGTGATTCTGAACGCCGTCGGAGCCGCTGATAACGAGAACCGCGTAATCAAGCAACGCAAGAGTGCGCTCCGTTTCAGCAGAAAAATCCACGTGACCGGGGGTATCAAGAAGGATAAAATCGCAATTCTCACTTGAAAAGCGGGCCTGCTTTGAAAAGACGGTGATCCCCCGCTCTCTTTCTACGGCGTTAGTATCAAGATAGGTGTTTTTATGATCCACTCTGCCAAGGGTGCGTATTTTCCCCGATTGGTAGAGCAGAGCCTCGGAAAGGGTGGTCTTGCCTGCGTCCACGTGGGCAAGTATTCCAATGACTATCTTCTTTTTCACGGCAGACTCCTTTCCGAGATTTAAACTATTAACATTGCTTCATTAAGCGGATATAGAATTCAACGGCGCTTTTTGCCGTTTCAAGGCGGATGCTCTCGTTATTTCCGTGAATGGATGCGCGCTCTGCGCTTGTAAGATCCATTGCGGAAAAACGGTAGACCCTATCGGATATCCTGCCCCAGTGGCGGGAATCGGAGCATTGCACCATAAGGTAAGGGGACACGATGCATCCCTTCCAAGTGGAAGCAACGGCACTTGAAACCTTGCGCCAGCCTTCGCAATCTGTGCGGGAAATTCGGCTTGGCTCCATACCGTGGATGCATTTTATCTCCACGCGGCTGTCGTCAACCGTCTTTTCAAGATACTTAATACCCGATTCCATAGTATCACGCGGATTAAGGCGTATATTGGAAACAAGAGAAGCACTGGGAGGAATAACGTTGGACGCGTTAGATCCTTTCATCTGCGTAAAGGCAACGGTCGTGCGCATAAGGGCGTTAAGCTCCCCGCCGCTCTTTTTGCAGATAAGATCAAGCACGGGCAGGAAAATTCCGATATTGGCAAAAATTACGCGGTAAAGGAAGGAAGAGTATCTTCCCAGCGTGTCGAACATTTCCGCAACGGGAGCGGTAAGATGCGCCTTGAAGGGATTATCTATCACTCTGCGGCAAGCGGATGCAAGGAGATCAACGGGGGCGTTTGGCTTTGGCGCGGAGGCGTGACCGCCGCTTGACTTCACGGTATAGGAAACGTCCATCATTCCCTTTTCCGCAATTCCGATAAGTCCGCAGGGAGCCTTAACACCGGGGAATACGTTCTCCACCACGGCACCGCCCTCGTCTATTACAAAGGATGGCTCAATTCCCTGCTTTTCAAAATAGTCAACGATATTTACGGCGCCCTTGCCGTTTACCTCCTCGTTGCCCGAGAAGGCGAAATATATATCGTTTTCGGGCACGAAGCCTTCACCCACAAGATGCTCTGCGGCGCTCATAACGCCGTTAAAGGTGACCTTGGTATCAAGGCTTCCTCTGCCCCATACTCTGCCGTCCTTAAGGATAGCTTCAAAGGCGGGAACGTTCCAGCCGTCCTCGTTTACGGGAACAACGTCGTAATGCGCCATCATAACAGCAGGCTGACCGTCATTTTTGCCCTTCCAGCGGAAAAGCAGACCCCTATCGGGCATTTTTGTGAATTCACAAGTAGCGAAAACCTTGGGATAAAGTGCGGGAAGTGCGTTTATAAAGCCCTCAAACTCTTCGTTATCCTCAAGGGAAGCATCTCTGTATGACACGGTCTTGAATCTGATTAGTGCACGGAGCTTTTCAACGGCACCTTCGCCGTCAAAGATCTCCTCGTTCTGCTGTATCTCCGGCTGTGCCTTCGGCTTGAAGGCGGCGGCGCGGATGAATATTATGCCGAGAAATACCGCAACGGCTGCGGGTATCAGTAAGAGCCACATATCAAAGCGCTCCCTTCTTATAGAGAATGCGTGCAACCGCAACGGTGAAAAGCACACCAACGGGAACCATAATTCCAACGGTGGACGCGTTCAAAGCGGGCACGAAGATGAACAGCGCAAGCATGAGAATGATGGGCGCTACGGAAAGCTTTGCGTTCTTCGAGATGAACACTACCGCAAGACCGCCGAAGAGCGCGGGGAGGATCATATTGAAGGCGGGCTCAAGCACGGGAGATTCAAGAATGGGAGTAAGAGGCACGATGCAGATCACGCCCACAAGGATAATAAGGGTCGTAACGATGCTTGAAACGGCGATAGCGATGGTGGAGATTACCTCGCCCTCCTCGCTTGAAGCTTTTACCTTTGCTCTCTCCATTGCGTCAATGGCGCAGGGGAGCTTAAGATTGGAGATATTACCCGTTACGAAGGAAAGATAAGTACCGCCCGCTCCAAGCATGGGAACGTAGGTAAATATCTCAACTATGCCCACAGCCCAGTACATGGGAGCGGTGGCGAAAAGTCCCTTAAGAAGCATCTTGAAATCGGGCATCGCGCCAAAGATAAGAGAAAGCGCAATTGGGAATCCGATAAGCACGAGGGCAACGATAATGCCCCAGGTGCGTCCGTAAAAATGGACGCTTTCCATATAAGAGCGTTCTGTATTTTTCATTACATTGCACCTCCCAGAAGAGCGGTAAACGGAATGGCGCTTGCCATACCGCATATAAGGCTGATAGGCAGAGCGTAATCGGTCAGCCAGCGGATCTTGAGCTTTGTGGCGCCAAGACCGCATATCGCCATTACGATGGCGGAAACGAACATAACGCAAACGGGGATCAGACCCGAGGTATCGCCCTTAAACACAAGACCCACGTCGCAGAAAACGTATCCCAGGAATGCGGATATCATACCAAGGAACATTGCGTTATTGAATATCTCGCCCCATTTTTTATCCTTCATCGTTACCTTCATAAGTCCCGACTGAAGCTTTTTGGTGACGAAGGGCACAAGGATAAGACCCGCGGCGATACCAATGGTCATTACCCAAGCCACGGTAATGTATACGGATGGATCGGTTATGGTAGTTCCCGCGCCCATGCCTGCCGCCTCAAGAGCGTTGCCTGCCGCAACGGTTTCGTAGGTAATGGAGCCGATAACGGAAAGGCGAAGCCAGGGGAGAGCGAGACCAAGACTCTTTGAAAGAGCAACCACGCCCACGAGCACCGCAACCGCGGGAGCTATGGTGAAAATTGCTGACGATGAAATTGTCTTCTTAACGGTGGAGGAAGCAATGCCAAGCTCCTTTGCCCGCTTTGCCGCCTTTACGAGAAAAAATATCGATTGCCCCAAAACCAGAGCAATAATTGCGCCCACGATAACGAAAAGCACGGGGCTGTTTACGCTGAAATCCATCTTAAACCTCCTGTTTTTTCTTTCCGAGTTTTGAGAAATATTTAAAGGTCATTGGCCATATACCGCCGCCGACGATTACCATAAGGAAGTATCTTGCGCATCTGGCAACAAGCTCACTGCCGAAAACAAGCTCCAGGGGAGTGCGCATTCCCTCCTTTACCGCAAGCACCAGCCCGATACCCACTACGACCTTTACGATCTGCACCCACCAAACTGCCTTCGTTTCAAAATGCGTATATTTGATATCAAGGGTATAAATCACGAAAAGACCGAGCATACAGCCAAGGAGCGTATACGCATTCTTCGTTGCGGATTGAAGATTATGTATATTCGTGTCGGAATACACGTCCTGCGGGAAGGGATAAAAGCTGATAAAGCAAGCATAAGCTATAACTGCCGCGGTAATAACGGAAAGCAGAATATACATAACCTTGGGGGAGTTTTCTGCCTTTTTGAATAACGGATATGCGCCGAAGATGAGCAGCAAAGCAACTCCCACGGAAACCATAACGTCAGCGGGGGTATGCACGCCAAGATACATACGGGAAAGCGGCACGAGCACGCAAAGCGCAACCATTATTATGCGCAATGCTCTTCCTTTGTTCCATCTGGCAACACCGCCGAAAAGACCAACGGAGGTCTGGGTGTGACCGCTTGGGAAGGAATATCCGCTTGCCGCCTCACGGGCAGACTCCACGATGGTGAAATTCGGATCCTTTACCCACGGACGGGGTACTCGGCACACCATCTTCAAAAACTGATTTATCACGGTACCGAGAAAGCCGGTGCAAAGCAGATAGTATCCCTGATACTTGGAAAAGCACCAGAAAACTATCATACCCACCGCCATAAAAACGGTCTCTTCGCCTCCAAGTGTAATAATAGAAAAGAATGCGTCCAAAAAGGAATTTCTTATTCCCTCGAGAAAATAGAGAAAGGGCATAGCAACTCTCCCTTCAAATAATATACCTCATTTTATCACGCCCTCCGGAATAATTCAACATTTTTTCTTTTCTTTTGGCGCTCCGTGTTGAAAAACAAAGTATATTGTGCTACAATTCAATGGAAAGTACTATTGCGGAGGGTTCTGTATGAAATACGATTTTGTTTCTGTAATCGAGCGCCACGGCATGGACGCTCTTGCCGTTGACGGACTTGGAAAGGGGTATGCGCCTTCAAATCCAAGGGAAGGCTTTGATATTATCCCAATGTGGGTAGCGGATATGAACTTTCCCACCGTGCCAACGGTCTGCGAGGCGGTTGCAAAGCGAGCAATGCACCCCACCTTCGGATACTTTGAGCCGCGCAAGGAGTATTACGATTCCATTATCCGCTGGCACAGAGAAAGAAACGGCGTGACCGACCTTCTCCCCGAGCATATAGGATACGAGAACGGAGTTCTGGGCGGTATGCTTACCGCAATGGGAACCTTCTGCTCCAAGGGGGATAACGTGCTTGTGCATTCCCCCACCTACGCAGGCTTCACGGGTTCTTTAAACAACAGCGGATACCATATTATCCACAGCCCTTTGAAGCCTGATGAAAACGGCGTTTGGCGCATGGATTTTGAAGATATGGAGCGCAAGATAAAGCACCATAATATTCACGCCGCCATCTTCTGCTCTCCCCATAATCCCACGGGCAGAGTGTGGGAAAGATGGGAGATAGAAAAGGCAATGGAGATATACAAAAAATACGACGTGTACGTGGTGTCCGACGAGATATGGTCTGATATTATCCTTAGCGGAAACAAGCACATCCCCACTCAAACCGTAAGCGAGGATGCAAAAAACAGGACGGTTGCCATGTACGCCCCCTCAAAGACATTTAACCTTGCGGGGCTTATCGGCTCTTATCACGTAATATATAACAAACGTCTGCGTGACAGAGTGAATAAGGAAGGTTCCATCTCCCACTATAACAATATGAACGTGCTGTCCATGCACGCCCTTATCGGCGCGTATAAGGACGAAGGACACGAGTGGGTGGACGAGCTCTGCGCCGTGCTTACGGAAAACGTAGATTTTGCTTGCGATTACATAAACACCCGCTTTAAGGGACTTACGGTAACGAAGCCCCAGGGAACCTATATGATATTTCCCGATTGCTCCAAATGGCTTGAAGAGCACGGAAAGACTCTTGAGGAGCTGGTTAAAATGGGTAACGACGTTGGCGTTGCGTGGCAAAACGGTAAGGCCCACGGCGGAGATAAGCACATCAGGATCAATCTTGCCCTTCCCCTTTCCAGAGTAAAGGAAGCCTTTGACCGCCTTGACAGATACGTATTCAATCCGTAAAAAAACAGGGCTGTCCGCAGACAGCCCCGCAATACAGTTCAAAACAGCTTTTTTGATTTGTAAAGCAAAACGGTAAATATAGTGGCGATTACGGCGTAAACGGCTGTCTGGATACAGGCAAAGCCCATAAAGGAAGAAAGCTTACCCGTTACCATATAGCACATAACAGGGTAAAGCAACGTCCACAAAGCCGAAGCAACGTGGGACGCGGTCATAATATGTACGCCCAATCTGCTCTCTTTGGCAACGATCAGATACAGAGCAATTGCCGACAGCACGGCAATGATGATGAGCGCCAGCCCAAAAGCCACGTTTACGGTAGCGAGCCCCGGATACAGCCAGTGGGCATTGCCCCACGCATAAAAAAGCCCCCATCTTGATTCGTAAGAAACGTGGGAAAGGGTAGCAAGCACGATGCCGTTGATAAAAAACATAAGCATTATTGCAAGATCGGAAAGCCTTGCAACGGTAACGGCACTGATCTCCCCCCTCTTTCCCGCAGAAGCGGGAACCGCTTTTCCGCAAACGGGGCACTCCCTTGCGCCTTCGGGCAACGTAAATCTACATTTTTTGCAAACCATAGGCATCTCCCTTGCTGTCTTTTATATCATTATAAAGTACAATACATAAAATGTCAATTATCGGAGGAAATGATGAGAAAGAATTTCGGATCAAAAACCTGGCTTTATCCCATGCCCGTGCTTATCGTAGGTACTTACGACAAAGACGGCAATCCAAACGCAATGAACGCCGCCTGGGGAGGAATTTACGATACGAATCAAATAATGCTCTGTCTTGCGGACGAGCATAAAACCACAAAAAACATAAAAGAAAGCGGTGCTTTCACCGTAAGCTTTGCTACGGAATCCACCGTTATACCCTGCGATTACGTTGGCATCGTTTCCGCAAACAAGGAAGCCGATAAGCTTGCAAGGGCGGGTTTTACCGTAAATAAAGCGGAATTCGTGAACGCCCCGATAATAAACGAGCTTCCCATGACCGTTGAATGCAAGCTTATAAAATTCAACGAGGACGGCATCTGCATCGGTGAGATAGTAAACGTTTCCGCCGACGAAAGCGTGCTTGACGAAAACGGAGCCGTTGACGCAAGGCTTCTTGCCCCCATATGCTACGATAGCGTAAGCCACGCATATTGGGGACTTGGCGAAAAGGTCGGTCAGGCGTTTTCCGACGGAAAGAAGCTTACAGGCGGCAACAAATGAGTTCTGCGGAAATATTTCTGAAAAAAGCCACTGCAGAGGACGTTGACTCCGTTATAAAAATATACAACGCCGTAAAAGGCGGCAAATTCTGCGTCTGGAACGAAAATTACCCCACGGAGGAGGACGCAAGAGGCGATATGGAGGCAGGCTGTCTTTACGTTCTTATAAAGGACGGAGAGACGATCGGCTGTGCTTCCGTTGAGCCCGTAGCGGAGGACGACGATCTTCCCTTCTGGCAGATAAACGACGGAACCCACAGAGAGACCTCGCGCATTGCCATATCTCCCGCCCACCAGGGCAAGGGATACGCAAAGCTGATGGTCAGCCTGCTTATATCGGAGCTGAAAAAAGACGGTGTTAGCTCAGTGCATCTGCTTGCGGCCAAGGAAAACCCTCCCGCCCTTCACACCTATATTTCTCTGGGATTTGAGATCATCGGAGAATGCTTCCGATACGGTCACGATTATTACGTATGCGAAAAGCTGCTTTAAAGGAGAAAACAATGAAAGAATTTGAAAGCTACAGCCGAATAGGCACGATGCCCCACAGAAGCTATTATATCCCCTTCAGGGACGGAGACGAAATTAAGTACAAGCACGGAATCATCGACCGCAACGCAAGTTCCTCATTCCTTTCTCTTGACGGAGAGTGGGATATAAAGCAGCTTGAACACGTTGAGGATTTCGTTATCGACGAAAAGCTCGATAAAAAAATTCCCGTGCCCGCCTGCGTGCAGATGCACGGCTTTGACGGTATACAGTATCTTAACGCCCGCTTCCCCTTCCCCGTTATGCCGCCTTACGTTCCCTACGAAAATCCCTGCTGGCATTACCGCCGCAGCTTTACCCTTAACAAGGAGGAAAACGAAAAGTATTACCTGAATTTCGAGGGCGTGGACAGCGCCTTTTACCTCTACGTAAACGGTACCCTTAAGGGATATTCACAGATCTCCCACGCAACGAGTGAATTTGATATTACGGAGCTGGTTTGCGACGGCGAGAACACCGTTGACGTATTGGTGCTTAAATGGTGTGCGTCCACTTATCTTGAATGCCAGGATAAATTCCGCTTCTCAGGTATTTTCCGCAGCGTTTACGTGCTTTGCAGACCCAAAGAGCATATCACCGACTACAAGATAGAAACAAAGCTTGAAGGCGGCAAAGGTATACTGACCTTTATAAACCAAAGCGACGTTGCGGCAGAGCTTTCTTTTGAGGGAGAAAACAAGACTGTTAACGCACGCGAGAAAGTTGAATTTTGTTTTGATAACGTCACCCCTTGGACTGCTGAAGATCCGAAGCTTTATACGCTTACCGTTCTTGCAAATGGCGAGAAGATAATCGAAAACGTCGGATTCCGTCAGGTAACTATTGAGGGCAAGGTATTCAAGATAAACGGGGAGCATATCAAGCTAAAGGGCGTAAACCGCCACGATTTCAACTGCGATACCGCCGCAACCGTTACTCTTGAAAATATGCTTCTTGACATCAAACTTATGAAGGAGCTGAACGTTAACTCCGTACGCACCTCCCATTACCCAAACGCACCCGAGTTTTATCTGCTTTGCGACGTATACGGCATATACGTTATGGACGAAGCAGATCTTGAGACGCACGGCGCATGCAAGCGCAGGGGCAGTTACGACGATATCCTTTGGCAGGAATATGCAGACGATATGCTCTTTGCCCCCGGAATAACGGACAGACACGCCGCGCTTGTGGAAAGAGATAAAAACCGCACCTCCGTTATCATCTGGTCTCTCGGTAACGAAAGCTCCTTCGGAAAATCTTTTATTGAGGGAGCGAAATATATCAGAAGCCACGACAGCACCCGTCCCATCCATTACGAAAGCCTCCAGCACGCCGCGGCGGAATACTATTATACCGATCTTGTGGATATGTGCAGTATGATGTACCCCACCACGGCAGTTATCAAAGAAAGAGTTCTTGATAACCCCGGCGAAACACGCCCCTTCGTGCTTTGCGAATATACCCACGCTATGGGCAACAGTTGCGGCGATATTGCGGAATACTGGGAACAGATATACGCAAACGATCAGCTTATGGGCGCATACGTATGGGAATGGGCAGATCACGGCATCAGAACCGAGGGAGGATTCCTTTACGGCGGTGACTTTGGTGAAACGGAGCACGACGGCAACTTCTGCGCCGACGGACTTCTCACCCCCGACAGAAAGATCAAATCCTCAACCCTTGAAATGAAGGCGGTCTACGGCGGCAAGCTCACTTCTCCCATAAAAGAAATTCCCGTTCCCGAAATAAAAGGCAACTGCGGCAAAATAGAAATTGAAGCAAACGAACGCACTGCAGAGCTTGTTTCCATCAAAGCGGACGGCAAGGAGATACTGCGCACGCCAATGCACTTCAACTTCACCCGATACACGGATAACGACCGCAAGCTCGTTGCCCCGTGGTCGACGAAATACCGTCTTGAAGCCTGCAAGCCCATAGTCATCTCCTGCGAGAAGACTGATAGCTCCTATGGCTTCAAGGGCGTTATTGCGGCAAACTGCCTTGAGCCCTGCGTTCACTTCGATTTAATTTACAAGGTTTGCGAAAACGCGCTGACCGTTGACTTTTCCTATAAGATAGCAGACTACGTGGAGAATCTTCCCCGCATCGGCTTTGAGCTTGGCGTTGATAAGTCTTGCGGTGCCTTTGAATACGTTGGTTACGGCCCCATGGAAAGCTACTGCGATAAGCATATTGCGGCAGATTACGGCAGGTACAGAAGCACGGCAGAGGAAAACTACGATAAGAACTACGTTCGTCCCCAGGAATCGGGCAGCCATTACGCTTGCTCTTATCTTGGCATTGATAATTGCTTTGCGGTCACGGCAGAAAGCCCCTTCTCCTGCTCCGTAAATCCCTACACCACGAAACAGCTTATCAAAGCAAAGCACGGCTTCGAGCTTACGGAAAACGATTTCGTGAACGTTTGCATAGACCTTGGAATGCGCGGTGTGGGCTCCTATTCCTGCGGCCCCGCACTCCCCGCAAGATACGAGATACCCAAGGAAGGCAGAAACGTCTTCAAATTCACGTTCTGAATAAAAAATCAGGTATGGCACGCCATACCTGATTTTTTGTTTACTTTTTGAGTCCCAGAATCTCAGCAGACTCGTCGCGCATCTTGTACTTCAGTATCTTACCTGCCGCGTTCATGGGGAATTCCTTGACGAACAGGAAGTACCTGGGCACCTTATGGCGCGCAATGGAAGCGTTACCGAACGCCTTCATCTCCGCCTCGTCTGCCGTTTCTCCCTTATGGAGAATTATCCAAGCGCAGCATTCCTCGCCGTACTTTTCGTCGGGAACGCCTACTACCTGAACGTCGCGCACCTTGGGATTGGTAAGATAGAATTCCTCTATCTCACGGGGGTAAAGATTCTCTCCGCCTCTGATTATCATATCCTTAAGACGTCCCGTTACCTTGTAGTATCCGTCGGGGGTGCGGCAGCAGATATCGCCCGAATGGAGCCAACCGTCAGCATCTATCGCCTGTGCCGTTGCCTCGGGCATCTTATAATAGCCCTTCATAATGTTAAATCCGCGTGCAACGAATTCTCCGCTTTCCCCATCGGGAAGCTCAAGACCCGTTTCGGGATCTATTACCTTGCATTCAACACCGGGGAAAGGACTTCCAACGGTTTCAACGCGGTGGTCAATATCCTCGTTTACCTCGCCCATAGTGCATCCGGGGGATGCCTCGGTCTGGCCGTAAACGGAGATTATCTCGCGCATATTCATCTCATCAGCCGCACGGCGCATAAGATCCGCGGGGCAGTTTGCACCCGCCATGATTCCCGTTCTCATATAAGAGAAATCGGTCTTTGCAAAGTCCGCGTGGTTGAACATTGCAATGAACATGGTGGGAACGCCGTTGAAGCAGGTAATGTGCTCGTCGTTTACGCAGGCAAGAGACGACTTGGGTGAAAAATACGGAATGGGGCAAAGGGTACCGCCGTGGGTCATCATTGAAGTCATGGAAAGCACCATTCCGAAGCAATGGAACATGGGCACCTGTATCATCATTCTGTCCGCAGTGGAAAGATCCATTCTGTCACCGATGGTCTTACCGTTATTGACTATATTGCGGTGGGTAAGCATAACGCCCTTGGGAAAGCCCGTGGTTCCCGAGGTATACTGCATATTGCAAACGTCGTCGGGCTTCACGAGGGACGCGCGGCGGCGCACCTCCTCGCGGGGCACGAGAGCGGAACGGGAGAGCATCTGCTCCCAGGTAAGACAGCCGTTCATATTGAATCCAACCGTTACTACGTTGCGTAAGAAGGGCAGGTTCTTTGAATACAGAGGCTTGCCGGGGGTAAGCTTGTCAAGCTCGGGACAAAGCTCTTCCACGATAGCTTTGTAGTTTATATCCTTGCAATACTCGATCATCACAAGGGTGTGGGTATCGGATTGCTTCAAGAGGTACTCTATTTCGTGGATCTTATATGCGGTATTGACCGTAACAAGCACTGCGCCGATCTTGGTGGTTGCCCAGAAGGTAATATACCACTCGGGCACGTTGGTTGCCCACACGGCAACGTGATCCCCCGCCTTAACGCCCAAAGAAATAAGCGCGGCGGCGCATTCGTCCACGTCGCGGCGGAACTGTGCGTAGGTCCTCGTATAATCAAGGGTGGTATACTTAAACGCGTACTGGTCGGGATACTTTTCCGCCATAGTATCAAGCACGTCGGAGAAGGTCGCGTCTATTACCTCGTACTTGGGCCAAACGAAGGTTCCCGTCTTTGATCTGTTATAGTAAGCCTTATCGTAATTCTTCTTTTCCCTGCCGAGAGAGGCAATATAATTTGCAAAGTGAGTAAGCACTATATCGGCATCGTTTATCTCGTCGTTCCACGCGGCACAGATAAAGCCCTCGTAATTAAGAGAGGAAAGGGCGTTTATAAGCTTTTCAACGGGAAGCTCCCCTTCCCCGATAAGAACGGTCTTGCCGTCCTTCATATCGCCGAGGCGCACGTACTTGATGTAAGCACCAAGGGTCTTTATGGTGGTCTCTGCAGTCTCATCTGCAGAAAAATAAGTTCCTCTCACGTTCCAGGAAACGCCGATAGCTGCGGAAGAAAAGAAATTGATGATCTCGATAATATTCTCCGTGTGCGCAAGATAGCCCACGGTCTCCAGCAGGATGCGAACGTCGGAGCGCTCCGCGCGCTCAATAGCGCCCTCAAGCTTTTCCTTAAGTGCCTCAAGAGGCATTTTATTCTCTATACGGACAATAACGTCGCTGATACCGGCGCCTGCCGCCATATCAACGTATTTAACGATAGTGTTTGCATCGGAGGTGGCGGAATCAAGGGAGTGTGGATAATGAAGCGCGGAAACCGCGAGATTGCGGTTAAAGAGCTTTCTTTTGGAATCGGCAGTGCGGTCACGGCGAAGAATGCTGTCGTGGTGACGGGCTCTTTCATTTACCGCGTCGTATATTTCAAAGCCGGAAAAGCCGTAATCGTAAGCATATCTGCAGATATCCAGAAAGGAAGAACGTCTAACGTGCTTAGTTGAAAAAACGATCTTCATATTATTCCTCCTCGGAAACTATCTTGTTCAAAGCGTTAATATACGCCCTGATGCTTGCGGCAACGATATCGGTGGAGGTGCCGTTGCCAGAGAAGAGTCTACCGTTGCTGCGAAGTCTGACAAGGGCAGATCCAAGGGCCTCCTTGCCCTCGGTAACGGACTGAACCTGGAAATCGTCAAGCTCGTAGTGATATCCAACGCACTGCTCTATTGCGCGGAATGCAGAATCAATGGGGCCGTCGCCAACGCTTACTCCGCAAAGAGTCTCGCCCTCGCACTTAAGGGTGACCTGGGTCATAGAGCCGGTCATATTACTGCTGCTGGTGGTGTAGCTTTCAAGATGATATGTGGAGGGTGCCTGCATAGCATAGCTTGCAATAACTGCCTCCAGCTCCTTTGCACCAACGGCATCCTTCTTTTCGCATACCTGCATCAACGCCTTATATACGTTTCCGCAATCGTATTCGGAAAGATCGTATCCAAGGACGATCGCGGCTTGAGCAACCTGCGCAATGGTGCTGTCCGCATCAAGAAGGATCTTCTTCTTTTCGCTTACCTCAGCACTATCGTACGCCTGATGATTTATACTTGCAAGCATGTCGTCAATGCTTGCGTGGATCTTCGTATTGTTAAGGCTCGTTTCAGCACCGATACTTGCGGAGCAAACGCTGACCGCATCGCAAAGCTCGCCCGTCAGAAGAATATCGTCACCGGCCATAGCGCATTTAACGCCGTCAACACCGCGGGCAATAGCCGCAACGGCAGCAGCAACAGCCATGTTTATCTTATCGGATAACTGAACGTATACGGGAACGCTGACAGCGCCCTTTACCTTCTCTGCCAAAGCGGCAATATCCTCGGGCATGGAAATACCCGCATCGTCGCAAAGGGTAATAACCTTTGCGCCGTTCTCAACGGCTGTTTTTGCGGCGGTAACGAGAAACTCCGCATCTGCGCGAGTTGCATCAAGGGCAGAAAATTCAACGTTATCACAGTAGGATTTTGCGGTCTTAACGAGCGCCGCTATTTTTTCAAGCATCTTCTCCGCCTTCAGATGATAAACGTACTCCATCTGCACGGTAGACGTGGGAAGCTCTACTTGCAGGCAGGGCTTTGCCGCGTCCTTAACGCACTCCCAGGCATCCGCAACTTCACCCTCGGTAGAGCCGACGGGAATAACGACCGCGGCGTTCTGCACGTTCTTTGCAATGGTCTTGTAAATTATGGTGTCCTCGCGCAGGTTTTTAACGGGCGCAAGCTCCACAGCGTCCGCACCGATGGAATCTGCACAGGCGGCTATTGCAGTCTTTTCACGAAAAAGCAGAGATACTTCCCTGTTTTGGGCAAGCTTCTTCAGCGTAATGTCGGCAACGTAGATCTTTTTCATTTTCTTTTCTCCTTAAAAATACGATTCGCAGGACAATATCAACAAAAAAACGCTTTCGTCTCCTTGTTGACTAAAGAGACGAAAACGTTAACGAATTAACTTTTCCGCGGTACCACTCTTTTTCATCCCAAAGGATGCCCTCTGATGCTATCACATCTCACTCTATAACGGGAGTTCCCGTCTGCCCCTACTTAAGTTCACGGCAGCCGCTCCGCGGTGAGTTCCCCAATCACTTCCCAATGCCTCGCACCAACCGGCATCTCTCCCAAGGCGAAGTAAACTGCGTACTATTCCGCATCACTGCGTTTGATGGATGGATTATAGCACAGCGCACCACCGTTGTCAAGAGCTTTTTGCAAGTTTTTTGCATTTAAAACTGCATTTTTCGCACTTTATTTTCCCTGCTTCTCAATAGCCTTAACCCAACAGCTGTGGCACATTGCAACGTAGGTATCGTTACCTCCGAGAAGTATCTGACCGCCCTCGGTAACCACTCTTCCCTCGCCGTCGATACGGGCGTTTACTATTGCCTTTTTTCCGCAGGAGCAGATGGTCTTTATTTCGGAAATAGAGTCTGCAACCTCCAAAAGACGGCGGCTTCCCTCAAAGCAATGAGTAAGGAAGTCCGTGCGCAGACCGAAGCAAAGCACGGGAACGTCATACTTGTCCACTATCCTGCGGAGCTGATCTATCTGCGCCTCGGTGAAGAACTGACACTCGTCGGCAATTATAACGTGGTATTCCCTGTGCTCGCCAAAAAGCTTATAAAGATCGGTATCGGAGGAAACGGCGTAAGCGTTCTCGGAGAGTCCCACGCGTGACTTAACGACTGCCGCACCGTCGCGCACGTCCATTGCGGGCTTTATGAGCCAAACGCGCATGCCGCGCTCCTCATAATTGAATTTCGTTATAAGGGCGTTTGCGGTTTTTGAAGAGCCCATTGCTCCGTATTTGAAGTAAAGCTTTGCCATAATAACCACCCAACCGTTTATTTATCAATATTGAAAACAAGATCATATCAGCAATCAGTATAACCGTTAAAAAATCAAAATCAGCGAATTGCCACTTATATATTTAATTATATTTTAATGTGTCGCAACGTTTTTGTCAAGTGCGCAAACGGAGGGCATTTTCAATCAAGCGGGCGATCATTTAAAATACGGTGCTTTTCTGTTCCCGCAATAGTATGCAAAAATATCGGGAGTATCTATCAGCTCTCTTGCAAATATCAGCATAGCAACGAATGACGGCGTCGGACGGAAGGTGTACACCTTTTGCACCTCATCGTCCATCTCTATATCGGTCGAATAAAGCAATCCGTATTTTTTTAAGGTTTTTAAGATATCCTTCGCTTTTTCCGCGTCAACGCCGAGATTTTTTACGAACAGATTTGGCGAAAACGCCTTGCGGCTTTCCCGCTTATTCAAAAAAACGCAAGCGTTCCAAAAATCCTTATCGGCGAGATCGCTGAATAAAGACGGATAGTCAATTCCGTTAAAATACGCCGCCTCTGTGCTTTTTGGGTCAGGCACAACCAAAAAGTACTGCAGACGGTTGCCTATGCCCATCCGTGTAAAACCGTCGTCCTGCATTATGGAGGAATAGTGTTGCGCTTTCGCACCGATCCCCTTTTCATATTCTTCAATACTGCATTTTCCGACGGAGTGATTATTCGGCATAAGCGCGCGCTCCATATCCCAGCAATGGTTCAGAACGGTCTTTAACCGCTGATCTTCGGGCGTTTCGCCAATTTTTTTCATCAATGCACTTTGCAGATCGGTGTAATCAGTAACTTTTCTGCCAAACAAACTATCTACCGAAACGGAAAAGAAATCCGCTATCCTCGGAAGAAGCTCCGTATCGGGCACGCCGCCGTTCTCCCATTTAGATACTGCTTGGGCGCTGACGCCAACGAATTTGGCAAGCTCCTCTTGCTTTATTCCCCTTTCCTTTCTCATTGCAGCAATTTGTTTTCCGATAATATCAATGCCCATAACTATCTCCTTAATAAGTTAAGAAAGCGCTTTCGTTGTGTATATATTATCACAAGCGACGGTTGATTTCAATGGATGCTACATTAACAAAAACAAACGGCGGTTGAGCGAAGTGGATAATTCGGCAAGTTTTACATTTAATATTGAAGATTATTGAAACAAGTGATAAAATATAAACGATACGTTTTGAAATAGCATATTTCGGGGATAAACAGATGAATCTGAAAGAACGGGCAAAAAGGTTGAAAACCGACGTACCTGCAGTTTTTCTTGCTTTAAAAAGCAGAAAAACTCCTTGGTATGCAAAGATCACAGCAGCGATCGTCGTTATATACGCATTATCCCCGGTGGACCTGATACCGGACTTTATTCCCTTCCTTGGGTATCTTGACGATCTGATAATTCTCCCCGCACTGATCGCGCTGACGGTAAAACTGATACCGGAAGAAGTATTTTCCGAATGCAGAAAAAGAGCCGAAGAGGTATGGCAAGACGGAAAGCCCCAAAAGTGGTATTACGCGGTTCCCTTCGTTTTGATATGGATAGCCGTTATCGGGCTTATAGTCCTCGCTCTCGTCTAGATTCGGCAAAGGCAAGGGCTGATTCTGTAGCTTTTCTGTACAGAATGTGACAAAAAAACTTTTTTAAAATTATTTTCGTTTTTTGCTTGACTTTACGAAATGATTATGCTATAATCTATCTCGCGCCAAAACGAGTTGACTTGTTCTCCTCACGGAAGCCGCCGTGCCTTTCTCGGTCGGTATAACGGGTCAAAGCGAACGCGCGTCTGGGTGTGGCGCAGCTGGTAGCGCGCTACCTTGGGGTGGTAGAGGCCGCAAGTTCAAGTCTTGTCACTCAGACCAAAAATCGGGAGTCGTAAGATTCCCGATTTTTCTTTATTTATCTCCCAAAATCTCTTGAAATCTCGCGTTTTCGTGATATACATAATGGGCTTGTTCTTCCCTGCTTCGAGGGTTGAACAAGCCCATTTTTCGCACTTGACCACATGTTTGACCACTTACGGAGATTTTTGCACTTTTTTCGGTTATAAAAAGTGCAAAATTTGCATCTTCTTTTTGATGCAAAGGAACAAATTTTGCTTTCTGATTTTCTTATGGCTCTAGTAATTTAGCAAAATACTCATCTATCAATTCTGTGTGTGTAAAATACTCTTTTAGAATATAAATCAAAAAGGGGATTTTTTCGACCAATATCTTTGCATCGTTTGTCATTTCATTTTGAACTCCATATGCGTGCTCGCACTGCAAGTCTATTGGAATTCTTGCGTTATCAATTTTAAAGGATTTCAATCTAGGTTGATTACTGCCTTTAATTTTGACATTATTTTTTCTTTTTTCATAATCTTCCTTACTGTAAAATATAAATTCATGATCGATATGCGTTATGATTATCCCAGAATCAGAAATTTTATATTGCATATGAACAACTTGAGTAATTACTGAATCCGCATATTGATCTTCTTCGCTGCACAGTTCTTCAAAAGTAATATCTTCATGATCGCTTTTCACCCAAAAAGTATTATCCATATCTTCGGAATACAATTTAGTTACTGATATGCTACCAATACATTCTTTGTTAAATGGTTTCCCAAATGCAAAGGCTTCTTGTAAAATCTTCTCAGTATTTCTACCATCAAAAATATACATATCCAGGTTGGACACTCTTACAGATAATTTCTCGTAAAGCCCTGAGATACCTAAAAACAGTTCCAACAGATCTTTTTTTATGTTAGATAAATAAAAAGTTTTATTTACTCGGGGATCAAATAATCTTGGCGGATCTATTGCCAACAATTCACATTTTTTATCAATTTCTATGAGACCATAGGTGTGCAACTCCGAGTTTTTATCAAAACATCTGCTGTAGATTGATTTTAATCTATCTAGATCTCGATTATAGACACTCTTTTTTCTCTTGCAATAATCTTTGTAACCATAAAGAACGTAGCAAAATCCTTTAATGTGTGCTTCCAAAATTTCCGCTCCGACTGCGCGCAAGCACGGCAAAAAATTGTCAGCAATCCAGGTCGCAAGATCGCCGTTTTCTAGAAGTTCAATATTTTTACAAC
>SVSB01000060.1 GCA_015064505.1 Oscillospiraceae bacterium | reverse complement strand
TCGACGTAAGCCTTACCGAGACCAAGAGCGCGGCGTTTGGAGCAACCGTTGATACCTATACCGATAAGGTTAAGCCCGGTTACAAGTTCAGCTCCGCAACCACACCTCTTACCATTACCGCAGTAGCGGCTGACAACGTAATCAAGGTCTACTACACTCTCAACACCTTCACCGTAAGCTACGATCTTAACGGCGGCGTTGGAAACGGATACGATCCCGAGACTGTTGGCCATAATACGATCGTCACAGTTAAGGACGCTCCCACCTACGACGGATACGTATTTGACGGATGGATTGCAGACGGCAATTCTTATGCGGCAGGCGACAGCTACACCGTTACCGCTGACGTAACCTTCGTTGCACAGTGGTACTCCGCGCCCGTATATTCCGTTAAGGTCAAGTATCAGGTTGATCCCGTAGGTAAGGGCACTCTGGACGTGACGGAAGAAACCTATACCTTCAGCACTCCTACCGCTACCATTCAGGTTGGCGGCGCAGAAGTCACTCCCGCCTCCGGCTGGAAGCTTGACGTTTGGAAGGATGCTGCGGGAGAGACCGTAGGCAGCACTTCCATTATGTCTAACGTAACCGTTACGGTGGCAGACGGCGACGTGCTGGTATTCACCGCAAAGCTCAAGGAAAGCGGAGGCGGAGGCGGACCCTTCATCCCCGGCCCCTCCAAGCCCACCGTTGCGTTCTACAGAGTAGAGCATTACAAGTGGGACAGCACAAGAAACGTTTACGATCTTGCTGACGTGGAGACCAAGCGCGGACTTATTGGCAATACCGTGCTTGCAACTCCCATGGAGTACAGCGGATTCACTCTCAATCCTCTTGCAGACGGCTTCGTTCAGAGAGGCGAGGTAATTCAGAACAAGACCGATACGGAGATGCTCGTGCTCAAGCTCTTCTACGATCCCGATAAGGGCGGAGATACCACCCCCGATAAGTACCAGAAGAAGGTCATCTTCGTGGTATCCAACGGTACTTGGGCAGACGGTAGCGCGGAAGATAAGGTTCTTTACCTTGATCTTCTTGATGAGAACGGAAATCCCTCTGCAAACGGCAGTGCGGCTCTCACCGCTCCCGTGGGTATGATAGCAAACGACGGCTTCGGCAACGGTGCGTGGTTCATCGTTCCTCCCGCAACCGTCAGCGGTACCGAGGATGCGGTATACACCTTCGTGTTTGAAAAGCTTGACGCTCCCGAGGTTCCCGACACCACCGAAACTCCCGATACAACCGAAGTTCCCGGCACGACGGATACTCCCGAGGGCCCCGTAAGCCCCTCCACCGGCGATAACGGCACCATGCTTCTTTCCGCAATGGCACTTGCGGCCTCTGTTGGCGTTGCAAGCATTACGGTTATGGCAAAGCGCCGCAGGGAAGAGTAAGGGATACGGCTGAAAAAACAATATGCTGATATTTAACAATGCACCCTGCGGTGAACGCCGCAGGGTGCATTGTTCTTAATTAGTTTACAAATTCAAGGGTAAATATCAATAATTACACTTGAATTGATATCGGGGGTGTAGTATAATGATATCAAGTATAATTGTACCTATGGGTACGGTGCCTTGTAATTAATGAAAGGATGCACAAGGAAGACGATGCTTTCAAAGAACGAGAACACAAAAACACAGACCTTCCGTATCGGCGGAGACGATGAATCCAGCATGAGGGGTATTCTTCTGACGGTTTATCAGGCGCTGAAGGAAAAGGGTTACAACCCCATAAACCAGCTGGTGGGCTATATTCTTTCCGAGGATCCCACCTATATTACCAACCACAACAACGCAAGAAGCCTCATCCGCAAGATCGATAGGGACGAGCTTCTCAACGTGCTTGTGGCTTACTATCTGAACATATAACCGGAGAGCTATCGGAATGCTTATATCTACTGCTGTCGGACATTCGACCGGTGAGGATATTTCCGTGGGCAAGGGTGAATTCGCCATTGCCCTCGGTTGTTTTGACGGCGTGCATCCGGGGCACGCCGCGCTTTTTCGCGCCCTACGGGAAAATGCCTCCGGCAGAAAATGCGCCGTCTGGACCTTTGCCCCTCCCGAGGAGGGCAAGCCCTGCCCCGTGAAGGGAAAGCCTCTTATCGTGCCATTTTGGCGCAAGCTGGAGCTTTTTTCGGAGCAAGGTGCGGAGTACGCATTTCTGTACGAATTTTCCGAGGTGTGCTCCCTTTCCTGCGAGGAGTTCGTTGACCGTATTCTCATAAAGGAATGCGGCTGCGGGCTTGCGGTCTGCGGATATAACTTCACCTTCGGCAAAAACGCCGCAGGAAACGCAGATACCCTGCGGCGGCTTCTGGAGAGCCGCGGAGTTCCCACGGTAATAGTTGATAACGTTACGGTCGGCGGCGTATCCGTCAGCTCCGCCGCAATACGCGCCGCCCTCGCCGAGGGGGATATGGAAAGAGCAGAGCTGCTTCTTGGCAGGGAATACGCCGTTACCGCTCCCGTTATCGGCGGCAGAAGGCTTGGCAGAAAGCTTGGATTTCCAACGGTAAATCAGCATTTCTTTGAGGGTGCGGCAGTTCCGCGCAACGGAGTTTACGCGGCAAAATGCACCGTTGGCGGCAAGGAATATCCCGCCGTTACCAATATAGGAGTTCGTCCCACGGTTTCGGGCGGAAAGGATACCGTCACTTGCGAGACCCACATAATCGGCTTTTCGGGAGATCTGTACGGGCAGGACGTTACGGTGGTACTGAAGCACTTTATGCGCCCCGAAAAGAAGTTTGAGAACGGAGACGTGCTGAAAAGCACCGTCCTTGCGGATATAGAAACTGCAAAGAAATATTATATTTCCCATAAATAAGCAAAGGAGGAAGCGATAATGAAAAAAAGCATCAGATTCACGGCGGCTTTTTTCTGCGTTATGCTTTCTCTTCTTTGTTTTATTCAGCCCGTGGAGGCTTTGGAGGCGCCTGAGGTCGAGGGTGTACGCGCCGCTATACTCTATAACGTGGAGAACGAAAAGATCATATACGCGCTAAACGAAAACGAGACGGTCTATCCCGCATCCTCCGTAAAGCTTATGACTGCGGTGGTTGCGTACAGGGCTCTTAAGGACCGCCTTGGGGAGACAGTTACCGTAACGAAGGAGATGCTGAAAGGCGTTACCGGTTACCGTATCGGACTTGCGGAGGGCGAGGAGACCACCGTTGAGAGTCTTTTCTACGCAATGCTCCTGCGCGGCTCCAACGACAGCGCAAACGTGCTTGCTCATCTTGCTTCCGGAAGCACCGCCGCATTTCTTGAGGAAATGAACCGCTATGCAAAGGAGCTTGGCATGGAGAACACCCTGTATCTCAACACGGGAGGTCTCCACGAGGAACAGATGGTCACAACCGTCTCGGATACTCTGAAGATCGCTCTGGAATTTGCAAAGGAGGAAAAGCTCCTTGAAATGTCCAGCGTGACCAAGTATATCTTCCCCGCAACCAATCTTGCAAAGCAGTTTACCTTATATAACCGCAATTATCTCGTCTCCCGCTTTCAGGAGACAAAATACTATTACGAATACGCAAAAGGAATGAATTACGGCTCCACCGAGGAGAGCGGAAGCACCTGCACCTCCGTTGCAAGCAACGGCGGACTTACCTACGTCTGCGTTGTTATCGGCGGAGAGGAGGACGTTGCAACCAATACGGATTTTGCCTTGCGCACGGCAAGCGATCTTCTGCGCTACGGCATAGAGGGCTTTGGATACGCAGACGTTATCGATACGGAAAAGCCCGTGTGCGAGATGCCCGTTACTCTTTCCGCAAACGTTGACCACGTAATGCTTTATCCCGGAAGGGGACTATCCGTTTATCTTCCCTCGGACGTTGACGTGGCAACGGATATAACCGTAAGCAGACGTCTTAGCTTTGACAGCCTTGCCGCACCCGTAACCAAGGGCACGGTGGTTGGATATCTGAACGTTTATTACGGGGATGCCCAGATAGGCTCCGTTGAGCTTATAACGGGTGACGACGTGGAGAGGAACGGCTTCCTTTACACCCTTGAGGTCATAAAGGAATATTCCAGAAGCAGATTTTTCCGTGCCACTGCCATATCCGCCGTGGTGTTGACGGTGCTGTACGTGTTCGTATCCGCCGCAGTAAGACGCAGACAGGCGCGCAGAAGCCGCAGATACAGATTCTAAAAAAGGAGGGATAGCAATGAACAGCTTGAAAAAACGGCTCTGCGCCGTTATATTGATCTGCGTATCGGTGCTGTCCCTTTCTTCGTGCTTTATCGTCATAAACGGTCCCTCAGAGGATACGGAGGAGGTAACTACCGATGCCCCCGTGACCACCGCTCCCATCACCTCCGCTCCCGATCCGGAGGAGGAGGGAATAAGCTCCGAGGAGAGGGCAAGGCGCAGACTGAACTCACTTCTGAGCTTTGATATGGACGGGGCGACCCTGATTATGGTTACCGCGGATAACTACGTTCCCGCGCCCATAGGCAGCTCCCGCCAGATCGATAAGGCAAGATGGAAAGTTATAAACGAGGTAAGCGAAAGGTATAACGTTGAGCTTATAATCACCAGAGAAAACAGCGCGTATATGCAGCCAAAGCTTCTTGATGCGCGTAATTCGGGTCTTTATTATGCGGATATCGTGTCCATCCTTTCGTCGGATCTGGGTTCCTTCTTCGTTGAGGGGCTTCTTGAGGATCTTTCCACTCTGCCTTTTATCTCAACGGGTGCGGAGTATTATTATAAGGGTGCAGTGGAGGCATCGTCAGTCGGCGGTGCTACCTATGCCGTTGCTGGCGAGGCCTGTGTGAATTTTGACGTTTTCCGCTGTATGTACGTTAATCTGAACGCGGCGGAAAAATACGGCTTTGGCGATATTTATTCCACCGTGGACAGCGGCGCATGGACTTACGATAAGCTGCTTGAGTACGTGAAGCTTTACGAATATTCGGAGGACGGCGTATTCCGCGGCACCGCGTTTTCTTCAACCTTTGAGGCGGCTGAGACCGTCAGCAACCTTTTTGAGAGCACGGGAGTCAGATACGTGTACCCTGAAAACGGAGAGCTTGTGCTTTACTCTCCCGTAGGAAAGGTGGAGCAGGCGGTTGCGGCACTGCGCTCCCTTTGTTACACGGGCAATTTCGGCTTCGTTATGACGGAGGAAGATAAGACGCGGTATTGGGACGAGGAGTTTGACGAGCTTATTGAACCAACTCAGCTGCAGCTGTTCAGCGACGGTAAGGGCGTGTTCTGCTTCGGAACCCTTGGTGATATTTCCAAGGTCTACGTTTCAAAGGATACGGTGGTTCCTATTCCGGCTCCGAAGCTTAACGGTGAGCAGGAGGCTTACGTTACTCCCACGGGCGGTGGAACGATGCTTTTTGCTCTTCCGTCCGACGGCGCATATCTGACGGAGTCCGCCATCATTACGGAGGCGCTTAACGTGCGCAGCTATGAGGCGGTGACCGACGCGTATATCACAAACAGCCTTCATTACTACATCCGTGATGAAAAGACCATTGACAGCATGCGCACTATCATAAGTAACCCATATTTTGATCTGTCTTTCAATTTCGGCGGTAGATACGGTGCTCTCGCCCAGAATACGGCAAAGACGGTAATACAGGCGGCAGAGACGGGGCTTAACGTGCTTGACGTGCATTATTGGCACTATTTCGGTGCTCTCGGAGCGCTGGAGGAAATAAAGAACGCCGCAAAATAACGGCGGAAAGGAGAAAAGATGAGATTAAGATATGATCTGCATATCCATTCATGCCTTTCTCCTTGCGGCGACGACGCCTTGACCCCTGCCTTTGCGGCAGGTACGGCAAAGCTGTGCGGTCTTGACGTTGCGGCGCTCACCGACCATAATTCCGCAAAGAATTGCCCCGCGTTTTTCAGGGCGGCGGAGTTTTACGGTCTTTCTCCTTTGGGCGGTCTTGAGCTTTCCACCATAGAGGGCGTGCACGTGCTGTGCCTTTTTGACAGCCTTGAGAAGATAATGGAATTCGATCTTTTTGCCGCGGACCATCTGATAAAAATGGAAAACGATCCCGAGTTCTTCGGTAATCAGCTTGTGTGCGACGAGGAGGACGAGGTGCTCTCCGAGGAAAAGTATTTGCTTTCGGGCGATACGGATATCTGCTTCAACGACGTTTGCGGCATTGTAAAAAGCTACGGCGGCGTCGCCTTGCCCGCCCACATAGACCGCAAGGTGAACGGTGCGGTTGAAATCTTCGGTACGGTGCCTGCGGAGGCAGGTTTTACTGCGTACGAGCTGCGTGACAGAGCGAATACCGAGGACCTTATGGTACATATGCGCCCAAACCCTCTGATAATATATAACAGTGACGCGCATTACGCGGAGCATATCGGTTCTGCAGGGGGGGCTGCAAACGTTGACGACGAGCTTATACGTGAGCTTGGAGCCGCATCGGCGCTGCTGCGATATATTTCCGAAGGCGTGAAGAGATAAGTAAAAAGTAAGAAGTAATAGGGAATAAGTAAGGAAATAAGTAAGGAAAAAATCCCGCTAAGCGGGTAATGAAAGGATAAAAAGATGAAAATAAGCGAGATTGCTAATCTGCTGGAGGCAGAGGTGCTTTGCGGCGCCGACAGGCTTGACGGGGAGGTAAAGTCCGCTTGCGGAAGCGATATGATGAGCGACGTGCTTGCTTTTGTTAAGGATCAGGCGGTACTGCTTACGGGTCTGCTCAATCCCCAGGTCATACGCACCGCAATGATGATGGATATGCAGTGCGTTGTTTTCGTGCGCGGCAAAAAGCCCACCCCCGATATACTCGCACTTGCGGAAAACTGCAAGCTTACGGTGCTTTCCTCAAACGAGCGTCTTTATACCGCCTGCGGCAAGCTTTACGAGGCAGGCTTGAGAGGAGGCGACCTGATTGAGTGAGCTTCTTACGTTAAAGTACACCGTCCACGGTGATAATTTCACGGGCGCGGGCGAGGCATCGGTAAGCATGAAAAGGGAGCTTCGTCAGCTTGGCTTTGACGCAAACGTTATCCGCCGTGCCGCTATCGCCATGTACGAGGGTGAGATCAATATGGTCATCCACGCAGAGGGCGGAGAGGCTGAGGTAATAGTAGGGGAGGATCAGATAGAAATCATTCTCCGCGATGAGGGTCCCGGTATTGCAAACGTTGAGCTTGCAATGAAGGACGGCTTCTCCACGGCACAGGACAATATCCGTGCTCTCGGCTTCGGCGCAGGTATGGGTCTTCCCAATATGAAGCGCTACAGCGACGAAATGCGTATAGAGACCGAAATAGGAAAGGGAACCACGGTCTATATGACCATTCTTTCGGACAGCCCCAAAAACGCACTTTAAATTTGAAAGGAGGGAACCAAAGTGAAGCATATTCATTCGGTGACCCTTGATAAAGATAAATGCCTTGGCTGTACAAACTGTATAAAACGATGTCCCACGGAAGCGATACGCGTGCGTGACAGAAAAGCGGTAATTACCGCAAACAGATGTATAGACTGCGGCGAGTGTATCCGTATTTGTCCCCATAATGCCAAAAAGGCTATGTTCGACCGCTTTGACGAGGATGCGGGCTTTAAGTTCAAGGTAGCTCTGCCGGCGCCCTCGCTTTACGGTCAGTTTGATAATATTGACGACGTGGATTACATACTTACCGCCTTGAAGCTTATCGGCTTTGATCACGTTGCGGAGGTAAGTGCCGCCGCAGAGATAGTAACGGAATATACCAGACAGTATCTTGCGGAGCATAAGTGCGACCATCCCTATATAAGCACCGCTTGCCCCGCGGTGGTAAGGCTTATTGAGGTAAGATTCCCCTATCTGCGGGATTATCTGCTTCCCGTGGTGCCGCCCGTTGAGCTTGCGGCAAGAATGGCAAGAGAAACGGTAATGAAAGAGCATCCGGAGCTTAAGTCGGAGGAGATAGGTATATACTTTATCTCTCCTTGCCCCGCAAAGGTCAGCTACGTAAAGAATCCTATCGGCTACGAAAAGAGTGATATCGACCGAGTTCTTTCCATGAGCGAGATATATATGAAGCTTCTCGGTAAGCTTGGCGACGTAAAGAAGCCGGAGTTCATTTCCAGAAGCGGAGTTATCGGCATCAGCTGGGCGGCCACGGGTGGCGAGGCCGCGGGTTTGCTGAACGAGAAATATCTTGCGGCAGACGGAATAGAGAACGTTATAAACGTTCTTGACGAGATAGAAAACGAGAACTTCTCGGGGCTTGAGTTTATTGAGCTGAACGCTTGCCGCGGCGGATGCGTCGGCGGCGTTATGGCGGTGGAAAACCCCTATATCGCCAAGGCAAGAATACAGAAGCTCCGTAAGTTCCTGCCGCTTTCCCAGAGCCGTGTGGAAAGTCTTAAGAAAACGGACGGCATAGAATGGGAGCGCGGAGTTGAGAGCAATCCCGCGTTGCGTCTTAATACGGACCGTACTCAGGCAATAGAAATGAGCCGCCGTATAAAGGAGCTTACCGCCGCTCTTCCCGGTCTTGATTGCGGCTCCTGCGGCGCCCCCTCCTGCAAGGCCCTTGCGGAGGATATAGTGAGGGGCGAGGCAAGAGAAAGTGATTGTATCTTCCGTATGAGGGAAAGAATACAGCAGATATTCCGCAGCCTTGCGGATATCGAGCACGTGGATATCGGAGCTCCGTTTGATGCGGGTGCGGATAAGAAGGAAGGTGAATGAAATGCAGATAAGAGAGCGCACCGCTGCGGCACTTGCAGAGGAGCTTGGGCTTAAGGTGGTGCTTAACGCCGATCCCGAAAGAATGATAACCTGCGGATATGCGGGAGATCTTCTCAGCTGGGTCATGGGACGCGCACCTTCCGATTGCGCGTGGGTCACTGTTATGTCGAACGTCAACGTTATAGCAGTGGCAAGTCTTGCAGACGTTGGGTGCATTATCCTTGCAGAGGGTGCGGAGATAGACGAGGAGGCGCTGGAAAAAGCGCGCGCCGTTGGTATCAATATTTTCGCCACATCACTGCCCGTTTTCGACGTTTGTGCAAAATTAGCCAATTAAGGGTAATAAAAAGCTCTGCAAATCGGCATCTGTTCGGTAAAAATCCTTAAAAAAGTCTTTACAAGACGAAAAAAAAGTGCTATCATATTTAAAGGTGCGGACATCCGCGCCCAAAAGCTTTGCGCAAAAATAAATTTATATATATTCCGGAGGAAAAAATGGCAAGAATTAAGCAGTCCATGGACGGTAATACCGCGGCGGCGCACGTCAGCTACGCCTTTACCGAGGTTGCCGCAATTTACCCCATCACCCCTTCCAGCCCTATGGCAGA
>SVSB01000008.1 GCA_015064505.1 Oscillospiraceae bacterium | reverse complement strand
TCATCTCGGTGATTATCGTGTGGATAACGATTCTCCCGCGCCTGCTGAGACCGCTTCCTATTCCTTGCTTAAGGAACAGATAAACGAGGTTCTCCACACTCTTACCCCGCGCGAGGAGCACGTTCTCAAGCTCCGCTTCGGTCTTGAGGACGGACGCACCCGCACCCTTGAGGAGGTGGGTAAAGAGTTCAATATAACCCGTGAGAGAATAAGACAGATAGAGGCGAAGGCCTTAAGAAAGCTCCGCCACCCCAGCCGCTCCAAGAGACTTAAGGATTACCTCGATTGACCTTATGCTTTATTAACAGCTTTTTGGTTATATCTTTAGGTAAAATTGTCCTTGACATATAAGATAGTTTGTTGTACAATATAAAAAGCAATTATTGCGCGTAAGCGCTAAAATCCAATTGGAGGAGCCTCATGAAGAGAAGAATTTTGTCCCTTATGCTTTGCCTTGCTACCCTTTTGACAATGTTCGTCGGCTGTCAGGAAAAAGAAATTGACGAGAACGAGCTTGTAAAGGAGCAGGCTACACGTACCGCAGTTTCCATCAATATGTGGGTGGTTACCGAGAACAAGATCTCTGCTGAGACAGAGGCTGCTGTTGAGGAGGCCTTCAACGCAGTTACCAAGTCTCGCTTTACCACTTACGTAGACCTTATATTCTGCACCGAAGACGAGTACGAGTCCGCTCTTAACGCTCGTTTTGAGGCTATCAAGGCTGCGGAGTTAGCAGCTGAGGAAGAAGAACAGCGCAAGAAGGAGGAGGCACGTTCTCTTAAGGCCGCCGGTATCACTACGGTTGCTGAGACCACCGTAGAGGAGACTACCGTCGTCACCGAGGAGGAGACCGTTCTCAACGAGTTCGGCGTTGTTGAGCTTAAGTACCCCGTGATCCCCGAGGATCAGATCGACATCGTTCTCGTGCTCGGCAGAGACAGGCTTATCGACCTTATCGATAACGCTTATCTCGAGGACCTTGATGACGAGATCAGTGACACCGGTTCTTCAAAGGCTCTTAACGATTATATACATCCCGTACTTATTACACACACCAAGATCAACGGCAGCACTTACGCTATCCCCAACAACCACATAATCGGTGAGTATACTTATCTGCTTATCAACAGAGATATGGCAGAGAAGTACTACATACACGAGGCTTCCGTTTCCGATTTTAAGGATTGCCTCACTCTTATCGAGGATATCAAGGCAAACGAGACCATTGCTCCCGTAAAGGCTCCCTTTGATGATTATCTTACCTACTTCTGGGGTGAGGATATTGAGGCAGACGATTTCAGCGTTATTGCTTCCAACTACACTCTTTCCATGAAGCAGATCGGAACCAAGGGCGTTCCTTCCACCGGCCCCTCTAACCAGAAGTTCAACGTTACCGACGTATTCTCCACCAAACATACCGAGCATCTTCTTCGTATGAAGAAGTATGAGGAGGGCGGTTACTTCGCAAAGACTGATGATGAGGAGTTCGGCGTTGGTATAGTTACCGGCGATTACACTCTCCGTTTCCAGTACGAGGAAGATTATATCGTTAAGCCCATCAAGACCCCCATTGCCGACGAGAAGGACGTATTTACATCTTTCTTTGGCGTATCCACCTTCACCGCTAACCTTAAGCGCTCCATGGAGGTTATCACTCTTCTTAACACCACCTCCGAGCTTCGCAATATTCTCCAGTACGGTGTTGAGGGCGTTCACTACGTTCTTAACGACGACGGTGAGGTTGAGCGTCTTAACAACGACTATATGATGGATCTCAACAAGACCGGTAACGTATTTATGGCATATCCCGAAGAGAATATGTCCAAGGATGCGTGGACCTACGGTAAGCTTCAGAACAGCGAGGCTGCTGCTCACGTAGTTCTCGGTATACGCGAGGTCTGGAAGGATATCAATCCCGAGCTCCTTCAGAGAATCAGCGCACTTTCCGCGGACTACAAGGCAAAGCTCGATGCTTGCAAGACTTCCGCAGAGCTTGAAACCTTCTTCGCTGAGGCCAAGGCTGAGCTTGCTCAGAACGAGGACGTCAAGTATATGAAGGTTATGAACAATCCCGATAAGGCTGACGGTCTTTCCCAGATCTATCTTGACTGGTTCAACCAGGGCTGGCCGCCTGTTGAATAATTCCGTATATCAGACCCCCGGAGCGATCCGGGGGTCTCGTTTATTTCAGCTCGCAGATGGATTTGATAAGATGGTTGCAATCGATTTCTGTATTTGCAAAATATGGGCTGATGCGTACAGTTCCTCCGTTTTCGGTTCCAAGAGTGCAGTGCGCAAGAGGCGCACAATGCAGTCCGCTCCGTACGCATATCCCCCGCTTTGACAGCATTTCCGCCACAAGATCGGAGCTGATTCCTTCTGCGGTAAAGCTTATTACCGGGCATCCGCAGTTGCTGTGGAATACACGTACACCCTTGATTTCCGTTAGCTTATCAATGATTTTGTCCGTTATGGCTCTTGTGTGCTCTTCTATTTCTTTTCCGTGCTTCATTACGAAACGAACTCCTGCGCTCAATCCTGCTATTGCGGGGACCGGCAGCGTTCCCGCTTCATATCTTTCAGGCAGCTCATCCCCCATAAACAGCTCCATGGAGTTTATTCCGTTTCCGCCAAAGGTAAGCGGCGTGAATTGCTCGGCGTTTATGCCGATTAATGAAAAACCGCACCCCATTGGCGATAGCAGCCCCTTGTGACCCGCACAGCACAGAAAGGTGAAATCTATTTCTTTTGCATCGATAATTCTGTGCGGCAAAAGCTGAGATGCATCGATTATAACGGGAATGTTCCTTTGCTTGCAGAGCTTGCTTATTGCTTTTATCGGCAGTATTCTTCCATCAACGTTAGATGCCGCGTTTATAACTACGGCTCGGCAATTTTCGTTCAGATGGTTTTCAAGTGAAGCGAGAGTTTTTCTGTCGTCTCCGTCATAGGTTCTGAAAACTTCGTAGCTTGCGCCGTCTCTTCTGCATTTTTCTGCAACCGCACGCAAAACCGCGTTATGCTCCATATCGGAAATTATTATTTTTCCTCCTATTCCGGGAATACCCAGAATAGCCGTATTAAGCGCATAGGTGGCGTTCGGAGCAAAAACAACTCTTGATGGGTCGTAAAAGTTCAGAAGCTCCGAGACGGCTTCTCTTGCTTCATATACCGCTCTTGCCGATTGAAGCGATAGATCGTGATTGCTTCTGCCCGGATTTCCGCCGCAGTACAATAGCGCGTTGCAGCAGGCTTTGTAAACCTCGGTTGGCTTCGGGTAGCTCGTTGCCGCGTTGTCAAAATATAAGCTGCTCATCGTTCTTCCTTTATCAGTCCGCCGTTTACCAGCAATCTTTTTATCTGTTCGTAATCTTCTGAACGGACTTTAACTGCGTAAATGCAACCTCTTCCCGTTTTGCCTTCTGTTTTTACGGTCTCTGAAGCGACACCGTAATTCTTGAGAAATTTTTGAGCCTTTATGGCGTTCGTCTGTGAGCCTACGGTGATCAAAGAAGTAATCATTTTACCTCCTTTGCGGCAGTAGCCGCATTAATAATATATTCGAAGACGGATATGCGGTTACGGATAAAAAAATGTGCGATAATTTTTCAACATTTTATTGAAAAAATCGGTAATATGTAGTAAAATATTAAATTGAGTTAGTAGGAGGTTTTATGACTAAGGTATATTTAGCAAAAACGTACGGTTATCAAAGCAATTGCTATATGCTTGTTTGCGGAAGCTATGCCGCAGTTATTGACCCTTCCGTTCCTCTTTCCGCTTTCAGCGTTCCCGAGAACGTCAAGGTTACCCACGTTCTCCTCACTCACGGTCATTTCGATCATATTCTTGCCCTTGACTCTTACCTTGGTGAAAACGTGAAGGCTTATATGTCCTCAAGGGATGGACGGATGCTGAAGGACAGCAGAGCCAACGCCTCTGCTTTGTTTGGCCTTGATGAGGTTATCAGTAGCGCTTCTCCCGTATTCGTTGACGATGGAGACGTAATTTCGATAGGTGACGCGACCGTTAAGGTTATCGCAACACCTGGTCACACCGAAGGCTCTCTCTGCTATTCTTGCGGAAACGATCTTTTTACCGGTGACACGCTGTTTTGCGATGGAATCGGCAGATGCGATCTGCCGGGCGGAGATTATAATAAAATGCGGCTTTCTTTAAAAAAGCTTGCGGCGATTGAGGGCAATCTCAAGATCTATCCGGGCCATGACGTTTTGACGACTCTTGACAGGGAAAAGCAAAATAATTATGAATTATCGCGCTACGTGGCGCAGAATATATGACAAAAGGCAGGTAACTATGGATTATAATAAGCTTGCGGAACTTCTGTTTCCTAACGTAACAGATACTTGTGAGGATGTTGAGCGCAGATATCCGCCCCGTGACCTTCCCGAAGGAGCTAAGGTAACCAGATTTGCTCCCAGCCCTACGGGTTTCATACATCTTGGCGGAATTTACGGCTCTATGATCGACGAGCGGCTTGCTCATCTTTCGGACGGTGTGTTTTATCTCCGTATCGAGGATACAGATGCAAAGCGTGAGGTTCCCGGTGCGGCTGTTGAGCTGATAAAGACCCTTGCGGAATACGGTATGGAATTTGACGAGGGCGCCGCAATCGGAGAGGATGGCGAGATATGTGATAAGGGTAATTACGGACCCTACCGCCAAAGCGAGCGTGCCCACATCTATCACGTGTATGCAAAGAAGCTTGTAAGCGAAGGAAAGGCTTATCCCGTATTCACAACTAAGGAGGAGCTTGACCAGCTTAACGCAACCGATAAAAAGGCCGAAGTAAAGAGCAAGGTATGGACCGAGGAGTCCGCAAGTGCCCAGCGCGAGGAGATGCTCAAGCAGAGAGAGTTCACACTTGAAGAAGTAGAAGCTCACGTTGCGGCGGGCGATCCTTTCGTGCTTCGTATACTTTCTGAGGGCGACGGCGAAAAGAAGACCAAGGTAGGGGATCTCGTTCGCGGAGCACTTGAACTTCCTGAGAACGATGAGGATTTCGTTCTTCTTAAATCCGATGGAATTCCCACTTATCACTTTGCCCACGCCATCGACGATCATCTTATGGGTACAACTCACGTTATCAGAGGTGAGGAGTGGCTTCCCAGCCTTCCGAAGCACTTGCAGCTCTTTAAGTATCTCGGCTTCAAGATGCCCAAGTATCTGCACACCGCGCAGATCATGAAGCTTGACGAGAACGGCAATAAGAAGAAGCTTTCCAAGCGCGATATGGGTCTTGATATGAAGGATTACAAGCGCGGCGGATACCTTCCCGAGTGCGTTTGCGAGTATATTATGACTATTCTCAACTCCAATTACGACGAGTGGAGAATGCAGAACCCCGAAAAATCCTATAAGGAATTTCCTTTCAGCTTCAAGAAGATGTCCAATTCCGGTGCGCTTCTTGACTTTGCAAAGCTAACTGACGTATCAAAGAATATAATTTCCCGCCTTACCGCTGAAGAGGTTTACGATAAGCTGCTTCCTTGGGCAGAGCAGTATGATCCCGGGTTTGCTTCCGTCCTTGCCGCGGATAAGGCAAAGGCAATAAGGATCCTTTCCATCGGCCGCGGCGGTAAGAAGCCCCGCAAGGATCTTGCTACCTGGGCAGACGCAAAGCCCTATATGGCTTTGTTCTACGATGAGTTTTTCTCAGTATGCGACGAGTATCCCGAGAATTTTGATAAGGAATGCATCTCAGGCGCCCTCAAGAAATTCCTTGAAACTTACGATTTCTCCGATGATATGAATCTTTGGTTTGAGAAGGTAAAGAAGATCGCCGATGAAATGGGATTTGCAAGTGATATGAAGGCGTATAAGGCAAGCCCCGAGAGCTATAAGGGCAACGTCGCCGATATCAGCTCGTTTATTCGCGTGGCGGTAACGGGCAAGCGTTCTTCGCCCGATATGTACGAGGTTATGCAGATCCTTGGCAACGATACCGTCGTATCAAGGATCAACGACGCAATAGCAAAACTTTCTTAAGGAGTTTAAAATGGCTGAAACTAATAACAACTTTATTCACGATATAATCGATGCCGATCTTGCGAGCGGCGAATATACCCACGTTCACACCCGTTTTCCGCCCGAGCCTAACGGTTATCTTCATATAGGAAGTGCTAAGGCTATCTGGATCAACAGCTCAACAGCAAAGAAATACGGCGGAAAATTCAATCTGAGATACGACGATACCAACCCTTCCAAGGAGGATAACGAGTACGTCGAGTCGATTTTGAACGATCTTATCTGGCTTGGCGCAGAGCCCACCGGCGGCATTTACTACGGCTCCGATTATTTTGATAAGTGCTACGAGTATGCGATAAAGCTTATCAAGGAGGGAAAGGCTTACGTTTGCGATCTTACTGCAGATGAGCTTCGCGATTACCGCGGAACCCTTACTGAGCCCGGCAAAGAAAGCCCCTACAGAAACCGCTCCGTTGAGGAGAATCTGGATCTGTTTGAGCGCATGAAGAACGGTGAGTTCCCCGACGGTAGCAAAACTCTGCGCGCGAAGATTGATATGGCTTCGCCCAATATGAATATGCGCGACCCTGCAATTTACCGAATCCTGCACATCTCCCATCACAGACAGGGAAGTAAGTGGTGCATTTACCCCCTTTACGATTACGCACATCCCATTCAGGACGCCCTTGAGGGAATTACCCACTCCCTCTGCTCTCTTGAGTTTGAGAACCACAGACCTCTCTATGAATGGGTTGTTGATAATATTGGTTTTGATCCCAAACCCAAGCAGCGCGAGTTTGCCCGCCTCAACGTGACCTATACGGTTATGAGTAAGCGTTATCTCCGCGCCCTTGTGGAAAGAGGACTCGTTGACGGTTGGGACGATCCCCGTATGCCCACTATTTGCGGCCTTCGCCGCCGCGGCTATACTCCTACCGCAATCTTTGATTTCGTTAAACGTGCGGGCGTTGCAAAGGCATACAGCGTAGTTGATATAGAGCTTCTTGAGCATTGCATCCGCGAGGAGCTTAATGCTACAGCTCAGCGCAGAATTGCGGTAATGGATCCCGTTAAACTCATAGTTACCAACTATGATGCCGATAAGACCGAATACTTTGAGCTTCCCAACAATCCTTCAGATCCCGAAGCGGGAACAAGAAAGGTTCCCTTTACAAAAGAGCTTTATATTGACCGCGCTGACTTTGCCGAGGTTCCGCCTCCCAAGTTCCACCGTTTGAAGCCCGACGGAGAGGTTCGTCTTATGGGCGGATACGTCGTTAAGTGCACGGGATTTGATAAGGACGAGAACGGAAACGTAACTACGGTATACTGCACTGCTGACCTTGAAACAGGCAATGGTAATCCCGTGGACGGAAGAAAAATCAAGGGAACCATCCACTGGCTTTCCGCTGATTACGCAGAGCGCGCTGACGTTATGGAATACGATAAGCTCTTTACCATTGCAAACGTTGGCGATATTCCCGAGGATAAGACCTTTGACGATTATCTTAATCCCGGATCTGCAAAGAAGATAAGTGGCATTCTTGTTGAGCCCGGACTCTTTAAGGATGGAGAGGTTAGCAGATATCAGTTCGTTCGTACGGGTTATTACGTTACCGATACTAAGCACCCCAACACCTTCAACCGCATCGTTAGTCTTAAGGACAGCTTTAAGCCTGCGGAGAATAAGTGATGGACGATATTCTTGATTTACTACGCGAACGTCACAGCACCAGAGCTTATAGCGGTCAGCTCGTTTCCGATGAACAGCTTTTGAAGATACTTGAGGCGGGCAGGCTTGCTCCTTCCGCTCGAAATACTCAGCCGTGGAAGCTTTATGCCACTAACAAGCAAAAGCTTATCTCAGAACTTGGCGCGTCGTTTGAACGTATCGGTCGCAATCTGTTCGTTGGTGATTGCGGCGCTGTTGTTGCCATTACCGAGGAGCCCCTTCCCGAAGGGATTGCGATGAAGCGCAGATACGCCGAGTACGATATCGGAATGTGCATTATGCAGATCTGTCTGGAAGCTCATTCCATCGGCGTTGCCTCCTGTATACTGGGAACCTACGATGAAGCTGACGTTAAGCGGGTATTTGATATTCCCGGCGACAGAAGCGTTGCAATGGTTATCTGCCTCGGTACTTCCGCCGAGACTGAACCGAGACCGAAAAACCGTAAAGCAGTTACCGAGACCTTTGTAATCCTATAAAAAGAAAAAACGGTGTGCGAGCACCGTTTTTTCTTTATGCTTTTACAGTATCGGAAATTCCGTGAATCTCTGTCTCTCCGTTTGAAATCGTGATTCCAAAGGGCTCCCCGCGCTCTACCTTATCTTGTAATATTGCCAGAGTCACGGGGTCTTCAATCATGTTTTTGATATTTCTCAGCAAGGCTCTTGCTCCGTATTTTTTGCAAGCCTCTTCGTCGATCAGCTCGTTGATTGCACCGTGAACAAGCTCGGCGTAATAACCGATCGACTCAAGTCTTTTCAAAAGCCTTGAGACAGATTTTTCGGCAATGGCCGTAAGAGCATCTCTTCCGAGAATATCAAACTGTATCACCTCGTCTATTCTGTTTACAAGCTCGGGGCTGAATTTTGCGTCAAGTTGCGACCTTTCGTCGCGCTTTATTTCCGTAAATCCTACGTTTCCGCCTTTAACACCGTAGTTTGAAGTCATTATAATTACGCTTCCCGAAAAATGCGCCGCTCTGCCTCTGCTGTCTTTCAGCATTCCTTCGTCAAGTATCTGCAAAAGAAGGGAATATATGTCAGGATGCGCCTTGTCTATCTCGTCAAATAATATTACGCTGTTCGGATAATTGCGTACCCTTTCAGTCAGCCTTCCGGGCTCATCGTATCCTATATATCCCGGAGGTGAGCCTATCAGTTTCGATATGCTCTGTCTTTCCGAGTATTCCGACATATCAAGCCTGAGTAGTGAGCCGTCTCCGTAAAGCGCTTTTGATATTTCTTCTGCAAGCGCGGTTTTTCCCACTCCCGTAGGTCCCATAAAAAGAAGAGAGCATACGGGCTTTCGGTCTTCTCTTATGCCTATTTTGCCGCGAAGTATAGCTCTGGCAGCTCTTTCGCACGCTTCATCCTGCCCCAGAATATTCTCTTTTAATCGTGATAGGGAGTTAAGCTCGCTCACCGCCGCTTTTTCGTTTCCATATACCGATATGCCTGTTTGCTCCGTAAACGATGAGATCAGCATTTCTTTTGTCAGAGTCGGCTTTAAGGAGCGCTTTCTCCTTTCCCAGGCAGTTCGCTTTGACAGCAGGGCCTTGTTCTTTGTAACCTCCCTTGATCTAAGCTTTTCAGCTCGTTCAATATCACCCTTTCGTATGGCATCTTCCTTTTTCAATCTCAGTACCGCAAGCTCCTTTCTCAGGTTTTCAATATCTGCAGGCTGCCGTGCAGAATCAATTTTCAGCTGAGATGCGGCTTCGTCAAGCACGTCAATCGCTTTATCGGGCAGATATCTTTCGGGCATATATCTGACAGAAAGTTTTACTGCCTCACAAACCGCTTTGTCCTCGATGTTAATTCCGTGATGTTGCTCAAAGCTGCTTTTCAGACCGAGGAGAATAACTTCAGCTTCCTGCGGCGTTGGTTCAAGTACTCTGACGGGCTGAAAACGTCTCTCAAGGGCGGCATCTTTCTCTATGTGTCTTGTATACTCGTCCAGCGTTGTTGCGCCTATAACACGAATTTCGCCCCTTGCAAGAGGCGGCTTCAGAATATTTGCCGCATCCATGGCCCCTTCGGCACTTCCTGCGCCGATTATTGTGTGGATCTCGTCGATAAACAGAATAACGTCCTTGTCCCGTTTAGCCTCGTTGATTGCAGCCTTTAGTCTCTCTTCAAATTCTCCGCGGTATTTTGCTCCGGCAATCATTGCGGAGATATCGAGACATATTATCTGCTTGCCGTGGAGAGCATCCGGCACAGTTCTTGAAACGATTGCCGCAGCAAGTCCCTCGGCAATTGCGGTTTTTCCAACTCCGGGTTCGCCGATGAGCAGGGGATTGTTCTTGGTTTTTCTCGACAGTATTCTGATGACCCGACCAATTTCCCGCTCTCTTCCGATGATTGGATCTGCCGAGCCCTTCTTGAATCCCTCGCTCAGATCCTTCCCGTAAGTCAAAAGTGCTGACCCTTGATTGATCCTCGACGGTTTTTTTCTATCTTCCTCGTGTGGGATATCCTTCATTTCTTCAACTGCGCCAAAAAACGCGTTAACCTCGCGAAGCATCTCGCTTGTATCAACGCTGCATTCTTCCAGCAGCCTTACGGCGGTACTGTCGGCCTCCCTCAGTATACAGCTAAGAATATGCTCTGTACCTATAAAAGAAAAGCCGAGGGAATCAGCAAGTTTTCCCGCGTCTGTGATGATCTTTCGGGTTTTTGGGGTCATATCCGCGCCTTGTAGCTCGTTTCTGTTACCTTTGCCGATAATTGTGCTAAGCTTTTTCGTTAATCTTTCCGCATCCAAGCCTTTGCTTTCAAGCATTTTGGATGCAACGCTGCCTTTTTCGTTTACCAAACCGATGAGTATGTGTTCGCTTCCGATATAGGTGTGACCGAAGGCTTCAGCGGCGTTCTTTGCTGTTTTAAGGGAATTCTCGGCTTTTTTTGTGAATCTGTTTTTCATGTCTACCTCCGTTTCAATGATTCTTGACTTTCGGACGGCGATTGAGTCGTTTTTTATAGGCAAAATGTATGATAAATTTTAAAAAAAGATAGCTAAACTTTTCAGCTTTCCTTATTGACTTAATAAAGTAATATTGCTATAATAATCATATATCGACATGGAGGTGTTTTTGTTATGCAGGAAGTGTTTAAAAGTATTTCCGCCGCAATCGGCAATACCCCTCTTTTGTCCTGCAAGCGTTTTGGCTCGCAGATCAATGCCGTCGCCTCTATTTATGCAAAGCTGGAGTATTTTAACCCCACCGGAAGCATTAAGGATAGGGCGGCTTTTTATATGCTCAGAGATGCCATAAGCTCTCATAAGCTTAAGAAGGATTCCGTCGTCATAGAGCCCACCAGTGGCAATACGGGAATCGGTCTTGCCGCTCTTTGTGCGTCTATCGGTATCAAATGCATCCTCACGATGCCCGATACCATGACGGAGGAAAGAATAAAGCTCCTCAAGCGTTATGGTGCCGATGTCGTGCTTACCCCCGGTGAGTTGGGAATTCAAGGCTCCGTTGACAAAGCACGGGAGCTCGCTGAGGAGATGGGCAACGCTTATATTCCTTCTCAATTTGATAATCCCTCAAACGTAAAAGCGCATTACGAAACTACGGGACCTGAGCTGTGGCGACAGACCGGCGGTAATATCGACGTTCTGGTTGCAGGCGTTGGCAGCGGTGGGACGATTACGGGTTGCGCAAGATTCCTTAAGGAAAAGAATCCCGATATTAAGATAATCGCAGTTGAACCCGCAGAATCACCTTTGCTTTCAGGCGGAACTCCCGCTTCTCACGGTATTCCCGGTATCGGAGCCAACTTCGTTCCCAAAATCGTTGATCTTGCTATTATAGACGAGATCATTCCCGTACCCTCCCAGGTAGCCGTTACTGCTGCAAAAAAATTCATATCTGCGGAAGGTGCTTTAATAGGAATTTCATCGGGAGCTGCTCTTGCGGCTGCTTCAAAGCTTGCTGTTAATTCTGATTATGCCGGAAAGAAGATCGTATGCATTTGTCCTGACGGCGGTGACAGATATTTCAGCACCGGGCTTTTTGATAACTGATAAAATTGTGCCGAAGCACATAAATAATTATATTTACAACACGGAGGAAGTATGAACGATTATTTGTACGGTGAGCTTAGCGTCATAGCTATGAAGGGAACTGAGGAGTTTTCCGGAAAAGTTGATAATTATCTTAAGGAATGGCGCTGGCACGTAGAAGATGAAAGCTTCATCGTTAAAGCCGATTGCCCCCGTTTCGGTACCGGCGAAGGCAAAGGCCTCGTTGGTCAGTCTATGCGCGGTCACGACGTTTACATTATCGTTGACTGCTTCAATTACGGTGTTACCTACAAGATGTACGGTCAGACCGTTCCCATGAGCCCCGACGATCACTATTGCGATCTTAAGAGAATTATCGGCGCTATCGGCGGTAAGGCCCGCAGAATTTCCGTAATTATGCCCATGCTTTATTGCGGACGTCAGCATAACAGAACCTCCCGCGAGTCTCTTGACTGTGCTTCCTCTTTGCAGGAGCTTATCAACATGGGCGTTTCCAACATTATCACCTTTGACGCTCACGATCCCAGAGTTCAGAATGCTATTCCTCTCGGTGGATTTGACAACGTACGTCCCACCTATCAGATGATCAAAGCTCTTATCAAGACCGTTCCCGATATCAAGATCGACCGCGATAACCTTATGATCATATCTCCCGACGAGGGCGGAATGAGCCGTTGTATGTATTATTCCTCCACTCTCGGCCTTGATCTCGGTACGTTCTATAAGCGCCGCAATTATTCCATTGTCGTAGACGGTATGAACCCCATTGAGGCTCACGAGTTTCTTGGCAGCGATCTCACCGGTAAGGACGTTATCGTCGTTGACGATATGATCTCCTCGGGAAGCTCCATTATCGACGTTGCAAAGCAGCTTAAGGAGAGAGGTGCAAACCGCATCTTCGTATTTACTTCCTTCGGTCTTTTCTGCAACGGTCTTGAGAAGATGGATAAGGCATACGAGGAAGGCCTCTTTGACCGCATCTTCACCACCAACCTTATCTATCGCTCCCCCGAGCTTCTTAAGCGCGAGTGGTACAGCGAGGTTGACCTTTCCAAGTACGTTGCTTACATAATCGACACTCTCAACCACGATGAGACTATCAGCAATCTCCTTAATCCCTCCAAGCGCATCCATAAGCTTCTTGATAAGCACCGTGCTGCTACTGAAAATAAGTAATTTGACTGATTGGGCTGTTGCGTGCAACAGCCCAATCCTTTTATTTTATGATTTCATAGGTTGAATTTACAACAGCCCAAAGCTGAGGGAAGTATCTTCTGATGTTCCAAACACCAAACCCGAGAAGTCCGTAATCCGCTATCATATCAAGCGCGCCCTTTACGGTTCTTGCATCCTCAAACCATACCTCGTAATTGCTTGGAGCATCGTTTTCGGAAACGCTGAAGGTGAAGTTTGGCGAAGCCGCTAACTCGTCAAATTTGATCTCTGCTCCGAATTCCACTGCAAGATTCGTTGCTTCAACGTTCGATACCGATACCGCCCGGGTTTCTCCCTCCACGTAAGGAATTTGCCATACGTATCCGTAATTCGGTATTCCCAACAGTATCTTTTGCGGGTCTATCCCATCAACTGCATATTCAACAACCTCTCTTACTTTGTTTTCGGGTGACACTGCCATAGGTTCGCTGTATCTGTAGCCCCATTCGTAGGTCATCAAAAAAACGTTGTCTGCTGCTTCACCAAGAGCGCTGTAGTCTACGCCTGCGTAAAGGCTTCCTGCCTGATCGTCGCTGTTTTTTGGAGGGAGATCAACAATAAGAAATATCTTCTCGTTATCAAGCGCGCTTCGGAGATCGTTAATAAAATCGGTATATTTGTCTTCGTAATCACTGCCGAGATATTCGAAATCCGCTTCTACACCGTCGTACCCCTTAGATTTTGCCGTTTGCAGTATGCTGTTGATATACCGTATGCTCTGCTTTTCATCATCAAGTATTCTCTTGAAGTTCTCGGAATTGAAAGTGCCGTCCTCCGTCCTTGATGATAGCACCATTACGGGTTGAGTGCCGTATTCCTTAGCAAGTGTTATCAGGCGGTCATCGTTTGCAGGTATCAGGTCTCCTTTGGATGATATTCCGTAGGTGAATATACTTAATCTTGTCAGATAGGGAAGAGTCCTCCTCAGCACTGCCTCTTCGGTCTCGGGATAGGCAAAACCCGAAGTTACAACTCTGCCCATTTTTCTTTCTACGTACAGTATGTTAAGCACTTGCCCGGGAACGATGTCCGATCCTCCGTCAAGGAGAGGATTGTTCTGCCAAAGGGTCATAACGTCCGTTCCGAAAAGTTCTGCTATTCCTGCAAGTGTGTCGCCCTGTCGAACGGTATACGTAACTTTAGGAAACAGTATGATCAAAGTCTGACCGATCGCAAGTCTGTCCGCATCCTCAATAAAATTATCCGAAATGATTCTTGACGCCGGCACTGAGTACTGTTCCGCAATTGATTGAACGGTTTCTCCGCTTTTTACCGTATGTATTATCATTTTGCCCCCAAAATAATAGATTTGATAGTATATTATATGCTTAAATGGTAAATTTGCTATTGACATTTGATGATAATGTGTGTATAATACTACTGTTGCGAATAAGGCAACATCAAAACGAAGGGGGGGAAACAATAATGGCAGAGGTAAGAGTCAAGGAAGGCGAAAATCTCGACAGCGCCCTTCGTAGGTTTAAGCGTCAGTGTGCACGTTCCGGAGTTCTTGCAGAGCTCCGCAAGAGAGAGCACTACGAGAAGCCCAGCGTTAAGCGCAAGAAGAAGTCCGAAGCTGCGAGAAAGCGCAAGTACAAATAATTGATTCGACTAAACGCTCCGATCCGTTCGGAGCGTTTTTTCATTGAAAAAGACCGGATCACTCCGGTCTTTTTCTGGCAAGCAATATAATGTCCCAAGCAGGGCACACGTCCTCTCGTAAAAGAGAAAATTCGTATTTATCGGATATACCGTTTATCTTCAGAATAAGTTCAAAAAAATCATCTGTTTTGTGATAGAGTGAAATATACAGGGCGGGGTGATACCTCAGCAGAGTATTTATGGAGCCGTCAATGGCTTCCGCCTCGCAACCTTCAACGTCGAGCTTTATAAGGTCGATTTTTTCTCCTGTGGCGATATCTATTGAGGTCACTGGAACATCTATACCCCCCTCGGCGAAATGCGACCCTCGGTTCTTTAATGCGGCAAATGAGAGCACCGCGTCTTTTTTATAAAGTCCCTTTTCTATGCATTCGATCTTCACACCGTCAACGCGCACTTTTTTTAGCTTTGCAAAATTTGCGGAGTCGGGCTCAAATGCGATAATTTTATTAACTTCAGGAAATGCATTGCTGATAGAAAGAACCGTATCTCCTCTGTACGCCCCTCCGTCGATTGCGGTGCGTACGTCGTGGTTAATGAAAAAATCAGGGTAAGTATACGAATTGCATTCACAGGAAAACAGCTCCTCGGGATCCCAGGTCAGAAAATATCTGCAGATCCCAACAAACATTCTGCGAGAGCGATCGTCACTTAAGAGGGAATAGGCTTTTTCTATTTCCGAGCTTCGGCTTTGAAAGTATCCTGCGGTCATCAGCTCTCCGCCAAATAATGGCAGATGGGGCATAAATACGGTTCCGCCGGCACGTTTCACCTTGCCGATATACATCCGCATATCGCTTGCCTTACAGCCAAAGCACACAAGGGCAGTAAATCCGCTCGGATAAACAGAATGGAGGTCAGATACGGTAAGAACCTTATACCCGCAGAATATCTTTCCCGATGAAAAGCCGTCGCTTGCAAAAACTCCGTCCACGGTAACGTTATATTTTTCGCAGACGGCAAGCATTTTTTCAGCACCGTTACCCATTCCGTAAAGCAGAACGGGCTTTCCTTCGGCTTTTATGCGCTCAAGGGGAGATAGTGGTATCCCCTCCGGGAAAATTTTGTTCAGCATACTTGACCTCCGTGGTAAAATAGTTTAAAATGTAGTAAAGGAGATGATAATATGGATTGTATTTTTTGTTCTATTATTGCCGGAGAGATTCCATCAACCAAGGTTTGGGAGGATGACTATTGCTACGCCTTCCGCGATATTAATCCTCAGGCAAAGGATCACGTTGTAATAGTTCCCCGTGCTCATATTGAGAGCGCAGATAAGATCTATGCGGGTAATTCCGTCTACGTTTCCAAGATATTTGAGGCTATACCCAAGATAGCCGCAGCGCTCAATCTTGAAAACGGCTATAGAATTATAACCAATATCGGCGAGCACGGGTGCCAGAGCGTCAAGCATCTGCACTTCCATCTTCTTGGTGGAGAACAGCTGCCCGAAAAAATAGTCTGAATTCCGTTAAATTAAGGGACTGCGGCCGCAGTCCCTTAATTATTTTTACTTTACGAACTCTTCGTAGATTGCTTCAATCGCGCGTAAATAGTCGGATTCATCCACGCCGATGATGATGTTGATCTCACTGGAGCCCTGATCTATCATTCGGATGTTAACACCCTTTGCGGCAATTGCGCGGAATACTCTGCCTGCGGTACCCTTTGCGCTGATCATACCGCGGCCAACGACTGCGATAAGAGCAAGACCGCCGTCAACGGAAATGTGGTCGGGGGAAACTGCCTTTTTGATATCGTGAACGATAGCTTCGTCCTTACCCGCAAGCTCGGCATCGGATATGACAACGCCCATGGTATCTATTCCGGAAGGGAGATGCTCAAAGGAAACGTTGTGCTCCTCAAGCACCTCAAGAACCTTTCTGCCGAAGCCGATCTCGGAGTTCATCATATCCTTTTCGATATTGATAACGGAAAGCCCCTTCTTGCCGGCAATACCCGTGATGACCGTCTCGTAGTTATAATACTCGCTATGAGGCACGATCATGGTTCCTCTGTCCTCAGGGCGATTTGTGTTTCTGATATTGATAGAAATGCCTGCGGCGCGTACGGGGAATATTGCATCCTCGTGAAGCACTCCCGCGCCCATATAAGAAAGCTCGCGAAGCTCTCTGTATGTGATCTCGTCAATGGGTTTGGGGTTATGAACAACTCTGGGATCAGCCATAAGGAAGCCGGAAACGTCCGTCCAGTTTTCATAGAGGTCTGCATTTACAGCTCTTGCAACGATGGAACCCGTAATATCCGATCCGCCGCGGGAAAAGGTTTTTACGGTTCCGTTGGGCATGGAGCCGTAGAAGCCGGGAAGAACTGCGCGCTCGTGCTCGGCAAGAACGGCAGAGAGGACTTCGTTGGTTCTTTCTGCGTCAAAGGTGCCGTTTTCCTTAAAGAAAATGCACTTGGCGGGGTCTATGAAATCGTAGCCGATATAAGCGGCAAAGATCTTTCCGTTCAGATACTCACCGCGGCTGGCGGCGTAGTCTCTGCCGGGGTGATGATGGAACGCGGAAAAGATCTTATCAAAATCTTTTGAAAGGTCAAGATCAAGACCGAGGCCGGTGATAATGGATTCGAATCTTCCGCGGATCTTTGCGAAAAGATCGGTCATATCCTCGCCTGCATCCGCAATACTGTATGCCTCGTAAAGCATATCGGTGATCTTTGTGTCACCGTCGAAGCGCTTTCCGGGAGCGGAAACTACAACGTATCTGCGGCTTTCCTCAGCCTTAACTATATTAGCAACTTTTTTAAATTGTTCGGCGTCTGCAAGAGAAGAGCCGCCGAATTTCAAAGCCTTGATCTGCACGGTATACTCCTATAATTTAAAAAATTCTGCAAAATAAGAAATTACGCATATTATAAATGAAAATAAAGAGGTTGTCAACAGCTTTGGGGCGTTTTTGGCGTTTTATGCAAAGCGATCGCCAAAACGCAAAAATATATATGCGAAATGATGATAATTTTGCTAAAATGCAATTTTGGGTTTTTGAAAATTCATTAATCGTGTCTTTTGCGAGGTGTCCTTTCTTTGTGATACGGATGAGGATCATATATTTCAAGGTGTGAGCCTTCGTTATATCTTCGCGCCTGTGCCATAAACATTCTTGCATATTGACCGTTGTTTTCCATTAGCTCGTTATGGCAGCCCTGCTCCGTGATTCTGCCGCCGGAGAGCACGATAATAGAGTCGGCGTTTACGGCGCTTGAAAGTCTGTGAGAAACGAACAGAGTAGTCTTTTCCTTTCTCAGCTCGTCAAACTTGTTGAAGATATCCTGCTCGGCGATGGCATCAAGAGACGCGGTAGGCTCATCCAATATCAGTATATCGGAATCCTTGTAATACGCTCTTGCGATTGAAAGCTTCTGCCATTGACCTCCCGAAAGCTCAAGTCCCTCCTCCTCAAACATACGGGTAAGGGGGGTGTCGTAGCCATGTGGCAGTTTTTCGATAAATTCGTGGGCGTCGCCTTCAATCGCGGCGGCGCGAACTTTATCGGAATCTACCGGGGCGTGAACGTCTCCGAACGTTATATTCTCAGACACCGACACGGCGTAATGTCCAAAATCCTGAAACAGTATTCCGAATAGGCTGTAGTACTCGTCGGGATCGAAGCTTTTAATATCCACACCGTCAAGAAGGATGGAGCCGCCCGTTGGGTCGTATAGCCTTGTAAGAAGCTTTATGAGGGTTGTTTTTCCTGCTCCGTTAAGACCGACAAGGACTACGGTCTCTCCCTTGTTGATGGTAAAATTCACGTCCTCAAGAACGTAATTATCACAGCCCGGATATTTGAAGCTTACGTGTCTGAACTCGATCTTGTGAGGAATCCCCTTAGTTGGCGTTTCCTTTTTCTCTGCAAGGCAGACGACCTCTCTGCCTTCCTTCATATAGAGAATGAGATTGTCAATAAAGAGAGTGCCTTCGTATACGGAGCTGCTTGCGGAAATGAGCGCCGTTACCGCGCTGCTGACGGATGTCAGCGCACCCGTATAAAGGGTCCAGTCACCGACGAGCAGATCGCCCTTCCACACGTTATAGGCTATGTACATATAAAGCAGACAGTTACCCGTTAATGTCAGTACCGAAAGGGTGGTCTGCCAAATGCCCTCTCGCACGATGAGTTTTTTAATGCCTGCATAATATTTCGTGAAAACTGTTTTGAATTTGCCGATAAAGGTATCGGTAAGACCAAGAAGCTTGATTTCCTTAGCTCTGTCCTTATTAACGAGAACGCTTGAATAATAGTTCATCTCGCGTCTGTCCTTGGATCTTCTGCGCAGATACAGGAAGGTCTTTTTCTTGAACAGAAAATTGATAAGAGCGGAGGGGAAGGCAAGAACTACGATTATAACGGGGGCAAGAGGCGAAAGGGTAGCAAGTACGGCAATAAAGGAAACCATAGAGATTATTTCGCTTGCCGCATCAAAGGTGCTGTTTATAATGGAAATTGGCCTTGAGCCCGCCTCCCGCTGAGCGTTTTCAAGGCGCTCGTAGAATTCGGGATCGTCAAAGGAGGAAAGGTCAAGCTCCTTCGTTTTGTTTGCTATCATCAGCTTAATATGTTTGGTGATAAGCTCACCCGCAATTCTCGTTGTCATATGCTTTAAAAGCGTGATGGAACGGGTGATGAATTTATAGGCAAAGAGGCTGATTATCAGCAAAGCGATGCTTCTGTAATCGAAGGCGGCGTTGTCCTGTGCGTTAACCAGAGAGTTTATGATATTGCGGGTCACGTAAGCCGTTATAACGGGAATAACGCCGTTAGCTATGGAGAAAAAGGTCATAAAGACCAGAATTACGGGTTTCGTGTCCCATATCAGCTTAAACACATAAAAAAGCCTGAAGAAAAAACCTTTAAGGGTTCGCAGAAGAAAGGCCGGGTAGTCCTTGAGATTGTCCGGTCTCTTTTCTGAAAATTTTATGCTGTCGGAATGCATTCCGCCGCGTCCGTATCCGTCCAAATCGGTTACCTCTGTAAATTATATTATGATTTTCAATTCTTTTATTTATTTTATCACATATTTCTATGTTTTTCAATAAATCACGTAATAAATGTCACGACACGCTTCTTTTGTTTTCACTATTGCAATGAAGGAAAAAATATGCTAAAATTCAGAAAGGAGGTGCTTGATATGAATGCTTACAAAGAGATCTTCAGATCCGCCGATATACTTATTCCCGAAGATACCGAGTCTGCGGATTTTTCCGTATATCCCGTAATTGCCTGCGATCAGCATACAAGCGAGCCCGAGTATTGGCATCAGGCTGAGGCAACGGTAGGGAACAGACCGAGCACTTTGAATATGATAATCCCCGAGATCTATCTTGACGATGCCGAATTGCGTACGCCGGCAATTCACGCGAATATGCTTGATTACGAAGCGGATTATCTGTACGAACATCACGATACCGTTATCTTATGCGAAAGAACGCAGAGAGACGGCAGAGTGCGCCAAGGCGTTATATGCGCTCTTGATCTTGAGTGCTACGATTATAAAGAAGGCAGCACTCCATACGTCAGAGCAACGGAGGGCACGGTAATCTCACGTATTCCGCCGCGCGTTGCGGTAAGACGTGGAGCAACCCTTGAGCTTCCTCACGTTATGCTTCTTATAAACGATCCCGATTGTACTGTGATAGAACCGGAATTTACTGCGAAAAGAAATATGCACGTGGTCTACGATACGGATCTTATGCTTGACGGAGGTCATATAACCGGTTACGAACCGTCAAAGCGGAGCAGTGCGTTCTTTTTGCGGAGATTGAACGAGCTTGCAAGTAACGCAAGCGATAACTCCTTCACCGTTGCGGTAGGCGACGGAAATCATTCCCTTGCTTCCGCCAAGGCTTGGTATGAAGAATTGAAGGAGACCATCGGAGAAGAAGAGGCCGCTCTTCACCCCGCAAGATACGCTCTCGTTGAAATCGTTAATATATATAGTCCTGCTCTTGATTTCGAACCGATCCACAGGATAGTATATGGGACGGATGCGGATGCTCTTTGTGCGGCGGCTCGCAAGTATATTTCATCTCTCGGATGCTCCGACGTAAGATGTCTTGATATTATTGCATCGGGGAAGAGGGGCAAACTGCCTTTGCCGGGCAATAAGACTTTGGTCGTAGCATCTCTTACTGATTTTCTTGATAAGCTCTGCGGGGAAAATATTGCCCTTTCCGTTGATTACATCCACGGAGAAGAAGCTCTCTCTCGTCTCTCGGTTTGCGGAGCCGTCGGTATATTCTGCGATAAGATAGAAAAGAATGAGCTTTTTGATGCCGTAGGCAAGGACGGACCTTTACCCAGAAAGACCTTCTCTATGGGGCACGCATGGGATAAAAGATATTATCTTGAGGCAAGAAGGATAGCTTTTTAAACGATGAAATTTCATTATTCCGAGCCGGATGCTGAGGGCGTGAAGATTATGGACGGTTCAATCGATAATTTGAATATCGAGGAGCTTCTGTTTCGCGATGCAGTTAAAATCAGTGATGCAGATATCGGAGATCATTATAAGAATAAAACGGTTCTCGTGACCGGCGGCGGTGGATCTATCGGTTCCGAGCTATGCAGACAAATCGCGCTTCTTCATCCACGGAAGCTGATAATTTTCGACGTTTACGAGAATAACGCTTACGATATCGAGCAGGAGCTATTATGCACCTTCGGGTCTGCGCTAGATCTTGAGGTCGTTATCGGGTCGGTGCGCGATCTTTCTCGCTTAGAGGCGGTATTCGAGAAGTACAGACCTCAAATAGTATTGCACGCCGCAGCTCATAAGCACGTTCCGCTGATGGAAAAAGCGCCCGGAGAGGCGATAAAGAATAACGTTTTCGGAACTTTGAATTGCGTTGAATGCGCAGAACGATTCGGTGTTGATAAATTCGTGCTGATCTCGACGGACAAAGCGGTTAATCCCACAAGCGTTATGGGAGCAACTAAGCGTATGTGTGAGATGATACTTCAAAGCCGTAAGATGAGTAAAACCTGTTTTTCCGCCGTCCGTTTCGGTAACGTTCTCGGTTCTAACGGCTCCGTTATACCTCTTTTCAGAAAACAGATCGAAAACGGGGGCCCTGTAACGGTAACCGATAAGCGAATCACAAGGTATTTCATGACGATTCCGGAGGCGTCTCAGCTGGTTCTGCAATGCGGAGCGATGGCAAATAGCGGTGATCTGTTCGTCCTTGATATGGGGAAGCCCGTAAGGATATACGATCTTGCCGTTAAAATGATAGAGCTTAGCGGTCTTCGCCCCGAAATTGATATCGAGATCAAGGAAATCGGTTTGCGACCCGGCGAAAAGCTTTACGAGGAGTTGCTTATTAAAGGCGAAAATCTTGATAAGACGGAGAACAGCCTCATATTTATCGAAAGAGATACGCCCTTTTCCAAAGAGGATATCGAGGAAAAACTGGAGATGCTCCGTAATGCTGTCGATTCTAACGATCCCTCGTTTGCAATCGAAGCACTAAAAAATACCGTACCCACGTATCATCCCGAAGTAAATCATCTTTGATAAACAAAAGAGAAGCACGGAACACACCGTGCTTCTCTTTTGTGTTTTTTGACGAAATATTATACAAAAACAAAAAATATCAGATTTTTACCTCAAATCTTTCGCCGCATTTGGGGCAGCGGACCGTGTGCTCCCCCTTTTTGCGGGGCAGACGCACGGTTGCCTTGCAATGTGGGCACTTCTTATATACATGAGTTTTTCTATCGGAAAACTTTCTCTTTTGCAGGGAGAAGAAGCTCTTGCATTTGTTAAAGACAGAAAGAAATTTCTGATTTTCGTTGCTTCGAAGTACAATGCTTTTGGAGAAGAATCGGTAGAAAAGCACGGCGTACAGCAGAATGATTACAATACTCAGCGCGTAAATCTTAGCGAAGGACGAAATTATACTTAAAACAAGTATGGTGCAAAGGACGGTCATATTAAGCTGATCCATCCCGTATCGTCCACTTAAAAATTCTCTTAATTTGTTCCTTAGTTTGTTCATTTTATTCCTTTTGTTCATTTTGCATGGGCAATACGACGGCGGCCCGCAACAGCTCCGCAAGCCTCTCTTCGTTGCCCGTGAGTGATAAATAACCGAATAGCGCCTCAAGGCCCGTCGCGATCCTGTAGTCGCTCATTTTTGCATGCTTTGGAAGATTGAGATGACCGCAGTTTCGCCCTCTTTTGAAGATATCCGATTCTTCATCCGTTAACATATTTTCTATTCTGTGATATGCATCTGCCTGGGCTGCCGCGTTGACCGTTTTCTGCGCAATATTATTAAGATCCCGCGAGCCGCTTATGCCTGCGCTGACAAGCAACTTACGGACGTACAGCTCCATAACGCAGTCTCCCACGTAAGCAAGGGTAATCCCGTCAAGCATATTTACGTTTTCCATATCCATGCTCCTCAAAAGATAATAAACCAGATGATCACAAGAATGCTCAGCGCGATCCTGTACCAGCCGAATGATTCGAAGCTGTGCTTGCGAACGAAACCAACGAGGAATTTAATCGCAACGAGGGATACCGCAAACGCCGTAAGACTGCCCACTGCCAAAACGAGCAGTTCGGCAAGAGAAAAATCGAATCCGAATTTGAGAAGCTTCAGTGCGCTTGCTCCAAGCATTACGGGGACGGCAAGGAAGAAGGAAAACTCGGCCGCCGCTTTCCTTGAAACTCCGATAAGGGATGCGCCGAGGATCGTTGAGCCCGAGCGAGAGGTTCCGGGAATAAGCGCAAGCACCTGAAAGCATCCGATTCCGAAGGCTGTCCTGTAGCTGATATCGTCGATGGTCTCAACCTTAAAGCTTCTTTTTTTATTACGTCTTTCGATAACTATAAATGCAATTCCGTAGATAAGCAGAGTTGCGGCAATAACGTACCATTCGGAAAGATGCTCGTCTATGATGTCGTCAAGAATTATACCTGCAACACCTGCGGGAATGCATCCAACGATGACCTTTAGCCATAGTCTGACGGAGCGCATATCAAGTGCAAGCTTACCTTGTGATTTTTTCAGCGGCATCAGCGTTGAAAAATACACAACGACGACCGCAAGGATAGATCCGAACTGGATCACAACCTTGAACATATCAAAAAAATCGTCTCCTCCGACGGATATCAGCTCCTCGAGAAGGATCAGATGTCCCGTGCTGCTTATGGGCAGCCATTCGGTTATGCCTTGCACGATGCCGAAGCAAACGCTTTTGATGATCTCAATAAGGTAATCTATGAAAGTCATTTACTGCCACCGCCTCTGATAATGTATCCGGGCTTGACCGGATAGGGGACTTTAAGCTTGAAATGCTGCATGGGGTGAGGCGCGGAAAGGATCTGCACGCCTTTTGTGTCCAGTATTTCGTCAACGTCAAAGCCCTGGCCCGGAAGGCCTGGGATCAGTAGCTCGGCGCGGTCTCCGCAGGAGATCTTATTGTGCTGTATAAATTCTACGTAGCCGTTTTCGTCGTTCTCGGATATTGCTTCCGCAAGATACGCCTTTTCTCTGATGTATCCGCCCTGAGTTACGAGATTTGGCTTTTCAAAAATATCTGAGAAAAAGTAACCCGTAGAGTACTCTCTGTGGGAAACGCTGTCAAGCTCGTTGTTCCATGCCGGATCAAATCTATAGCCTTCGGGATCCTTTTTATATGCATCAAGGGCCATTCTGTATGTGTTGGTGGTCACTGCTGCGTAATATGCGCTTTTCATTCTGCCTTCAATCTTAAGGCAGGAAAGCCCGCTTTCCACAAGCTCGGGGATATGCTCGATCATAGACATATCGCGGGAGGACATAATGAAGGTGCCGTGATCCTGGTATACGGGAAGCTTATCCTCTGCGTGCTTTTCCTCGCTGATAACGAAGTTCCATCTGCACGGCTGGGTGCAGGAGCCTCTGTTTGAGTCTCTTCCTGTCAGATAATTTGACAGCAAGCATCTGCCGCTGTAGGATATGCACATCGATCCGTGAATAAATGCCTCAAGCTCGAGCTTTTTGGGGGTGTTCTTACGGATCGCAATGATCTCTTCAAGAGTAAGTTCTCTTGCAAGTATAACGCGCTTGGCGCCAAGCTTATACCAGGCGTTGCAGGTTGCTGCGCTCACGGCGCTTGCCTGAGTGGAAACATGCCTGTCAACTCCGGGCAGCATCTCGCCTGCAAGATCAAAAACGCCGAGGTCGCTGATAATAAGCGCGTCGGGGGGGTTCTTTGCAAGCTTTTTAAAAAAGCGTTTAAGAGCAGGATATTCGTTGCCGTGAGGCATAGTGTTTACGGTAAGAAATACCTTTTTGCCTATTGAGTGAGCATAATCGTTTGCTTTGAATATCTCTTCAATAGAAAAGTTTTTGGCGGCACTTCTCATGCCGAAATCTTCGCCCGCAAGATATACGGCGTCGGCACCGTATCTAAATGCGGCAAGCATTTTTTCATAATTTCCCGCAGGGGCGAGAAGCTCTGGTAATTTCATAACATTGTTCTCCACGGTAAGTTTGGATTAAGAAAGCAGGAAAAAAGTGTTTACAAATTGTTCATAATATGCTATAATATATGTACTGAAAGGGAGTATTACTTTCCCAAAAACACAAAAACGGAGTATAAAAATGAGAATTAACGGAAGCGTGATATCACGGCTCGCCGAGCTGTACGGCGACAAAAAGATATCACAAAAATTGCTGTTCGAAAGCGTTAAGAGCTTTTCGGATCTTGGCAATGCGGTGTTTTGTTTGAAGTGCAAAACCGCCGTTTTTTCCTCCGCCGCTATGGGTGAGGATGCGTACAGCACCACTATCGTACAGGCTGAAAAGGCTGTGATAAGCGCTAAAAAAGCAGTAACCTCGGCTGTTATCGCCTTAAACCGTATGGCTGAACGGGCTGAGCTTGAGCCTGTTTATGAAGGCGATGCAAACGATGTGGAAGCGCTTTATTCGGCAGTGCTCGATTACTATAAGAACGGCATTGCATAAATTATACTTAAAGGGCGTGAGATGAAAATCACGCCCTTTTTTGTGTCAGTTAAGCTTAAGGTTGTCGGAATATTCAGTGGGGTAAACGTTGATCATCACCTTGCCGGGCACGATATCAAGAACCTCGCCGTCAGCACCGATCAGGGTCAGCCCGTCGTTTGCCTTTTCTCTTATCCAGGTGATCTCCTCGCACTTACCGTTAACACAGTAATATCCTTTTCCTGTACCAACGTAGTCAACGTTAAGCCTGTTCTTTTCATCATTCTCAAAAGGCTTTGTGGAAATAAGAAGCACGATAAGATTCTTGAATTCCAGCTGATTGCCGTTTGCACCGTCAATGGAAGGCTCGCTTGCGTAATTAGAGCGCAGATAAACGCCCTTTTCGTTATCGTATGTATACTCTGCACCGTAATTCGACTGGTAAGGATTATAGGGAAGGAAAACGTGCTTGGCATCAAGGGCCGTGGGGACACTGCTTTCATTTCCTATAACGTAAGGCATTGCAAATCCAACGGTGTGCTCCGTGGGATATTTTTTGTGGTCGATGCAATCGCAGATGACCTCACCGTTGATCATCGTGGAGTGCTCGATCGCCATATTGTACATTCTGTCAACGTCGCGGAACATAGGGTTTGGGTAATAATCAAGACCGTTGATTGTGTCAACGCCGTCTGTCCAGAGATCCTCGCGCTCGGCGGCGTACTTTATAACGTCGGTCTTAATAAGGTAGCTCACCTCAAAGCCGTATCTGATTGCGTTAAGAGCAAGCTGGCGGCATCCGATATCCGTATCGGAGCCTGCGTGAACCAGAATGCTGTCAAAGTCAGCGGCAAGACGAACCATATAGTCGCGGGCGGAACGGATGTTGCCAACGGTCGGCAGATCCTCGTAATCAAGGTAAATTGCCATCATACGGGTCTCAAAGCCCTCAAATGGCATTTCAACAACGACGTCTGCGTAGGAAAGTCCTATGGTGGGTTGAGCTTTGCGTACGTTGTCAATAGATATGGAAACGGGACGCTTGCCTGAAAGATCCTCCTCTGTGGAAAGGCCTGTCAAGGGGTTAACGAATTCAATGATGGGGTCAACCTCAACGGGCTCGGTCACGGGTTCGGTCGTATCATCAGTTGCGGGGACGGTAGTATCATCGGTAACGGGATCGGTCAACTCGTCGGTAACGGGATCGGTTGCAGGTTCATCGGTAATATCCGAGTTGGGGGCCGTTGTGACCGGGGGATCTTTTTCTCCGCAGGCGCAAAGTCCGAAGGTAAGCGTAAGAGAAGCAAGAATGATCAGTGCAAGTCGGAAAAGGGAGTTTTTAGTGTTCAAGAATATCACCTCAGGAATTCTGGCGGTTAAGCCACGCCATACCGATATCGAATGCTTCGTAAAGACCGTTCTTCTCGCCCTGCTTCAAAATGCGCTTGTGGAAGGGAAGAGACGTATCCGTGGATATGATCTGAATAAGTATCTTATCGGGAATATCGTGCTTTCCAAGCTTTTTGAAAGAGGTGATGAGAAGGAACAGAACCGCCTTGTCACTCATATTGCCGTAGCAAATATTATTTCCTTCGCGCACAAGGGCTTTGTTCATATATTCCATAAAAAGGGGTTTTGTGTTTTCAGCCATTTCATTCCTCCGAAAGATTTATTTTCAACGCTTAATATGATATCGCAGTTTTAAAGAAAAGTCAATGCGATTACCGAAATATGAATGTATTTTAAATAAATTATAAATAATTATAAACTAAATTTTGCCGAAAATGGCAGGTTTTCGGGAAAAAACGAAGCTTTCGGGCTTAGTTTCGGGGTAGCAGAGCAAAGCAAGTCTTTCTGCGCAAAGATAAATTTCCGCCGCCCTATGGTCGGGTTCGCCTCTTATTGCCGAGGGCAGACTGTATAAGGTGAATTCCGCTCTCCTTATCACCTCAAGACCCTTTTTGTTGGCTGCAAGCAAAAACGTGAAAGACGGGTCCTTTTTAAGATCTGATTCCGTAACTCCCGTCAGACACGAAATTACGGCTCTCCGTATTCTTGCATTGGTATACCTCTTCGTTGCAAGAGATGAGTACAGCTCGTTGAGAGAACCGGCCTCCTTTGCGCATTTGATTATCCTCCTGCCAAGTCCGCCGGAGCATTCGGCAAATCCGTCGGCATCGGCAGCGGAAAGCTCTCTTAAGCGGCAGAGCACTGCTCTTTCCGCATTTTCCGTCGCAATGGGGCAATTACGACCGAAAGATCCGTTGATTATATCAAAACAAGCCTTGGGAACGAGATCGCTCCATTTGCCGCCGTTCAATATTAATTTGCGTATATTGGATGCGGATGAAAAGCCTTCCACAGAAGTATCGGAATCGTGGTCTACGGCTTTCCTTTTTATAAAAACGGGTTCAAGGCTTGAATCGGACGCAATAATAGCCTTAAGGTATTCGATTGCAAGTAGATTGTTCGGCTTTACGGTCGCATCGGCGTGCTTTTTTGAGAGCTTGTTTTTGAACGCCTCGTATGCAAGACGAGGCATGGACGTGCCTGCGTTTGTGCGTTGTATAAAAGCAAGCTCCGTGCGGAAAACGGGGTCGACGGAAAGTTCTGCAATATCTTTAAGGATCCCGGGATCATCTTCCTCGCACCCAAAGGCAAGGGAATCACAAAACTGCGAAGCAATATAAACACCGGCACGGGCAAAATACTCTGCCGCTGTGCAGGAATAGGGATAGGGAAGCTCAAGAACGCAATCGCAACTGCCGGAGGCCACTGCGATCTCCGCTCTTGAATATTTATCGATAATATGGGCTGAGCCTCTCTGAGAAAAAGTGCCACCCATAACGGCTACTATCCGCTCTGCTCCCATTTCTCTCAGTATATCGGTTTGATACTTATGTCCGTTGTGAAAAGGGTTGTATTCGGAGATAATACCCACAGTTTTCATTTGATCACCTCGACAATATAATAACCCAAAAATCCGATTTTTGCAACATTATGGCGAAAATATAAAGTTTGACTTGCATTTCTCGTTGAAAGGAATTATAATGTATTTGTTTAATTATTATGAAAGGTGTCCGGTTATCCGGAAAAGACAATGAACGTACTTGTTGTAAACGCAGGTTCCAGCTCTCTTAAGTATCAGCTTTTCGACACCGCAAGTCACACCGTTCTCGCAAAGGGTCTTTGCGACCGTATCGGCCTTGACGGCAAGATCAGCCACAAGCAGCTTATCAACGGCAATACCTACGAGGCAGAGATTCCAATGCCCAACCACGCAGAGGCGACAAAGCTTGTAGTTAAGTGTCTCCTTGACGAGAACTACGGATGCGTAAAAAGCATGAGCGAGATCGAGGCGGTGGGTCACCGCATCGTGCACGGTGGTGCATATTTCTCCGAATCCGTTCTTCTCAGCGACGAGGTGCTTGCAAAGCTTGAGCTTTGCCGCGATCTTGCACCTCTTCACACCGGTGCTCATATAATGGGTATCAAGGGTTGCCTTGAGGCTATGCCCGGCACTCCCCAGGTTCTCGTATTTGACACGGCCTTCCATTCCACCATGCCCAAGGCGGCTCACGTTTACGGCATCCCCTACGAGATGTACGAGAAGTATCAGATCCGCCGCTACGGCGCACACGGCACCTCCCATCGCTACGTTGCCGCAGAGTGCATAAAGCTTCTTGACAAGCCCGCAGAAGAGACCAAGATCATCACCTGCCACCTTGGTAACGGTTCCTCCATCTCCGCAGTTAAGGGCGGTAAGTGCATCGATACCAGCATGGGCTTTACTCCTCTTGCAGGCGTTGTAATGGGTACCCGTTGCGGCGATATGGACCCCGCGATCGTACCCTTTATAATGGAGAAGGAAGGCTTCACTCCCGACGAGATGAACACCTTTATGAACAAGAAGTGCGGCTTCCTTGGCGTTTCCGGTGTTTCTTCCGATTGCCGCGATCTTGACGCCGCAATTGCCGAGGGTAACGACAGAGCAAAGCTTGCAATCGATATTCTTACATACCAGATCAAGAAGTTCATCGGTTCCTATACCGCCGCAATGAACGGTCTTGACGCAATCGTATTTACCGCGGGAATAGGCGAGAATAACGCTCAGCTCCGCGAGGACGTTATGAAGGATATGGAGTTCTTCGGCATCAAGTTTGACGTTGAGGCAAATAAGAACTTCAAGCGCGGTGAGGTGAATCTCATCTCCGCTCCCGATTCCAAGGTTAAGGTCTACATGATCCCCACGAACGAGGAGCTCGTAATCGCATCCGATACCGAAAAGCTTGTTTCCGAGATGTAATTCCATGTAATAAGGCGGTGTGCCGTTGCACACCGCCTTATTTATTTTTGGAAGATATCGGAAACGATCTTCACTATGCTCTTGTCGAATCTTTCTTTTGCTTCAAAGTCCATTGCAGCGCCATACATTCTTTCAAGAGCGAAGTGACAGTCTTTTGCAAGGGCAAGCTCTCTTAATGCCGCATTTTTATACTCATCAAATGCGGAAAATGAGGCTTTGGTTATTTTCGACAGTTCTTTTGCTGTTTCCTCGCGCAGATATCTGCCCGCCTGCAATTTGTGCTTGCACTCATCGCTTATTACCGAAACAAAAAGTGATGCTGAAGGTACGAAGATCTCTTCTGTTCGGTTAGGGCTGATTGGGTTAGGGGATCTGAGGAACGAAATTCCTCTCTTTTTGCATTCCGTTATAAGAAGCTCAAAGAAAATCACAGAGAAATCACAGTTGTTGCCCAATCGCAACGTATTTTTTGCACCGTAGCAGCGGTTATTAAGTGTCTTTTCCCCAAACATAGATATGCATGACACCGGTCTTTCCCATACGGTTCCCCCGTCCGGAGCCGCTTTTCTCAACAGCTCACTAACTTTTCTTTCTAATGATTCGCAATCGTAATACTTCTTAAGCACGGAGATATCGAGAACCGTTTTCCCGCAAAGTCTGAGGAACCCGTATGCCGCGTTAAAGTGCTTTTTCTTCTCATTTTGCAATTTAATAACGTGCGTTTTGTTTTTGCTCAGCATTTCCGAGCTCCAGAAGGCAGAAAGATCAGCAATCACGCCGACAGCTCCTGGTGTGGAGTACTCTCTTGGGTGGGGAGACGTTGCGTCGCATATAAATACTTTTTTTCCGCTTGCGTTGTCAAATAATCTTATTGCGTCAAGAGATGATGGATCTGACGAGCAGAAATATTTTTCACATCCGATGCTTTGTGATACTGCATAATTTGATACGGCCCTCATAAGGCTTGATTTGCCCGTTCCAGGGCCGCCCATAACGTATATTATCCTGTCAAAGCTGCCGTCGTCAGTCAGATCCTTGCCGTAACTTATAAAACCGTTTTCTGAATTTGCTCCGTAAAAGAAGCTTGATTTCCCAAAGAACCCTCTTTCAAAAGTCGTGCTTTTATCGATTTCCTCCATTTGTCACCTCAAATAATATATATATTAAATAATATGCATATTTTATCGCTCGGTACTTGAAATGCCGATTTTTTTTTGATATAATGTAATGAAAAATCTAAAAGGAGATTCTGAATTGCGGATTATCGGGTTAACCGGAGGGAGCGGAGCTGGCAAAAGCGTTGCCTCAAGGCTGCTGCTGAGTAGGGGCGGAAGGCTTATAGACTGCGACAAGGTCTATGCAGAGCTTGTTTGTGCGCCATCTGCTTGTACCGCCGCTCTTTCGCGTGCGTTCGGCGAATGTATCCTTCAAAAAGACGGTGCCCTTGACAGGGCAAAGCTTGCGTCTGTCGTGTTTTCCGACGGTGGCAAGGAAAAGCTTGCTCTTCTTAATTCCACCGTTCACCCTTTCGTTGTTGATGAGGTGAAGAGCATTATTGACACTTATTCGTCTATCGGGGTTCCGTATGTAATTATAGATGCACCGCAGCTGTTTGAGGCAAACGCTCATACGCTGTGCGATTGCACGGTTTTTGTTACTGCCGATGAGGAAAAGCGCATTGCAAGGATATGCGAAAGAGACGGCATAGACCGCGAACGCGCCATTATGCGAATCAGGTCGCAGTATCCCGACGAATATTTCTTAGAAAGGTGCACCTACGTTCTTGTGAACGACTCAGGCGAAGAGGAGCTTGCCCTTCGGTGTGAGGAACTCCTCGACGTGCTTGGCATTAAGAAGGTCTGATTGTATGAAAAAAGCTTTACTCAGAAGCATGGCAGTGCTTATGATAATTGCGCTGTCTCTCGGTATCGGCTTGCTATACACGCGCTTGTACGAGCGTTACGAGCTGAAGAAGTACCCCTGCGAGTTCAGCGAGTACGTAACTAAGTATTCCGACGAATTCGGAGTTCCCGAAGGTATTATTTATTCTGTTATAAAAACCGAGAGCGATTTCAAAAGCAACGCACGGTCCTACGCAGACGCCGTCGGCCTGATGCAGATCACCTCCGATACCTGCGATTGGGTAGCGATGAAGTTAGGCGAAAAAAGCGAATTCGGACTTATGTACGAGCCCGAGACTAACATTCGTTACGGAACTTATCTGATTTCCTATCTCAAGCTTGAATACGAGAACTGGGATACGGTTTTTGCCGCGTACAACGCCGGTATCGGCAACGTAAATAAATGGCTTGAGGATGAAAGATATTCAGACGGTGACGGCGTGCTTAAAGACATTCCCTTTGCCGAAACAAAGGCTTACGTTGAAAAGGTGAATGAAACGAGAAGCGTTTATAAACGCCTTTACCCAACCCTTGATTATTAAAATTATAAAAATTACATAAAGATGAGGTTTAAAAATGGAAAACATCAAAGAAAAATCCGAGCTTGAGCTCCTTCAGGAAAAGCTTGTTTACAGCAAGAAGAGCTTTTTTGAGGTAAGCGACGAAGAGACGAAGAACGCCGCACTTGAGTATGCAAAGGGCTATATGGCGTTCCTTGATTCCTCAAAGACAGAGCGCGAGGCTGTTATCAGCGGCATCAAGCTTGCAGAGGCTGCAGGATACGTTCCTTATCAGTTAGGCGATAAGCTTGTTGCGGGCGGAAAATACTATCTGAACAACAGGGGCAAGAGCCTTTACGTGTTCAAGATCGGTACCGACAGCGTTGAGAAGGGAATTAAGATCACTGCCGCTCACGTTGACGCTCCTCGTCTTGATCTTAAGCCCGTTCCTCTTTACGAAAGCTCCGGAATGAGCTTCCTTAAGACGCACTATTACGGCGGTATTCGCAAGTATCAGTGGACCGCCATTCCTCTTGCTCTTCACGGAGTTGTGGCACTTGCAGACGGCACGGTAAAAGAGATCGTTATCGGAGAGGATGAGGGAGATCCTTTGTTCTACATCAACGATCTTCTTCCTCACCTTGCGGCTGATCAGAACTCCCGCCCTCTTGGCTCCGCCATCAGCGGCGAGTCTCTTAATCTTCTTTCCGGAAGCTCCCCTGCCTTTGACGGCAAGGGCAAGGATGAGATCAAGCTGAACGTTCTCCGCATTCTTAACGAGAAGTACGGCTTTGTTGAAACTGACTTCATCAGCGCCGAGCTTTCCGCTGTTCCCGCATTCAAGGCTCGTGATATCGGACTTGACAGATGGCTTATCGGCGCTTACGGACACGACGACAGAGTTTGTGCTTATCCCGCTCTTACCTCGCTTCTTGATTCCGATAACGAGGCAAACACCGTTATGTGCGTCCTTGCGGATAAGGAAGAGGTTGGAAGTGACGGAAATTCCGGTATGCAGTGCCGCATAATTGCCGATATAATTGACGAGATCGCCAAGGCAACGGGAGCTAACGCAAACACCGTTCGCGCTAATTCCGAATGTCTTTCCGCTGACGTTTGCGCTGCATACGATCCCAATTTCCCCGAGGTGTTTGAGATCAGAAACGCCGCTATGCTTTCCTGCGGCGTATCTCTTGCAAAGTACACCGGTTCCCGCGGAAAAGGAGGCACCAACGATGCTTCCGCAGAGTTCGTTGCAAAGGTGCGCGGATATCTTGAGGGTGATAACGTGAATTGGCAGATGGCTGAGCTTGGCAAGATCGACGTAGGCGGCGGCGGAACCGTAGCGAAGTACATTGCAAATCACAATATCGATACCGTTGATATCGGCGTTCCCGTTATTTCCATGCACGCACCCTATGAGGTGGTTTCCAAGGCTGACGTTTACTCTGCATATAAGGCTTTTGCGGCGTTCATAAAGTAAGATGCTGAACAAACTGAAAGAAGTAGAGCAAAGGTATTTTGATATCGAGCGGGAGCTTGCTGAACCCGATATTATGTCGGATCGCAAAAGATATCTCGATCTCACCCGCGAATACAAGCAGCTCGGTCCTGTTATCAACGAATACCGTGAGTATTCACGACTTATTTCCGAGATAAGCGGAGCTGAAGAGATAATCGCCATTGAAAGCGACGAAGAGTTGCGCGATATAGCAAAAGAAGAGGTGGCAGGGCTTCGCGCCCTGCTTACCGAATCCGAGGAGAAGCTTAAAGTGTTGCTTCTTCCAAAGGATCCCAACGACAGCAAAAACGTTATCATTGAGATCCGCGGAGGCGCAGGCGGTGAGGAGGCTGCATTATTTGCTGCAGTTCTTTACCGAATGTACAATATGTACGCTGATTCCGTAAAGTGGAAAACCGAGCTCGTATCCTGCAACGAAACGGAGCTTGGCGGTTTTAAGGAGGTTACCTTCTCCGTTACGGGTGAGGGTGCTTACTCCAAGCTTAAGTTTGAAAGCGGCGTTCACCGCGTTCAACGAGTTCCGGAAACCGAGTCACAAGGCAGAATACAGACAAGCACCGCAACGGTTGCGGTATTACCTGAGGCCGAGGACGTTGAGGTTGAGATAAAGGAATCCGACCTTAAGATCGAGACCATAAAGTCAAGCGGAGCCGGAGGCCAGCACGTCAATAAAACGGAAAGTGCCATAAGGCTACTCCACGTGCCCACGGGCATCATTATCGAATGCCAGGACGAAAGAAGCCAATTCAAAAACCGTGATAAGGCTATGAAGCTTCTTCGTGCAAAGCTCTACGATATGAAGGAGCGCGAGCAATCGGAAAAGATCGCAAGCGAGCGCCGCAGTCAAGTAGGAACCGGCGACCGAAGCGAGCGCATCCGCACCTATAATTATCAGCAGGGTAGAGTTACCGACCATAGAATTGGTCTTACACTTTATTCTCTCGAAGATTTTCTTAACGGAAATATCACCGTTATGTTAGACGCACTGATCACCGCAGACGCGGCTGAAAGACTGAAGGGAACTTCAACAAATTGAAAACCCACGTAATTACCGCGGACCCCGAAAGATACGAGGAATCCTGTCTTTCGGGAGCCGCAGATCTTCTTAAAGCGGGAGAGCTAGTTGCTTTCCCCACGGAGACCGTCTACGGTCTCGGCGCCGACGGAACCAACGATTCGGCTGTTAAAAAAATATTTGAGGCAAAGGGTAGACCCCAGAATAATCCGCTTATTCTTCATTTCAGCAACGTATCCGAATGTTCTGAATTTGCGGAATGCGACGATAGATTTTACGCCCTTGCCGATGCTTTTATGCCCGGCCCCCTTACCGTGGTTTTACCGTCCAAAGGTATATGTGCTCCTTCCGTTACGGCAGGTCTTGACAGTGTTGCCGTTCGCGTACCCGTTCATCCAGTGGCAAGGAGTCTTATCAAGGCGTGCGGTAAGCCCATTGCGGCTCCGTCTGCCAATCTCTCAGGTCGCCCCTCTCCCACTACTGCCGATCACGTAATTAAAGATCTTGACGGCAAGGTTGGGATCATAGTAGACGGCGGAGCCTGCACGGTTGGTCTTGAATCGACGATCGTAAAGCTTGATAAAGATAAAGCGACCCTGCTCCGTCCCGGCGGCATCACACTCGAGATGCTCAAAGCCGTTCTCGGAGAGGTTGCCGTTGCACCTGAGGTGCTTTCACCCCCCGAACCCGGCGCCGTACCCCTTAGTCCCGGAATGCTTTTGAAGCACTATTCACCCAAAGCTCCCCTTTACCTCGTAAGAAGTGAAAAGCACGAAAAGCGTGCCGAATTTTTCCGCAAGTCCGCTCTTTGCGGCGAAAACGCCGTGATCTGCTTTGAAGGGGATGCTCCCGCAAGTAAAAACGTATTTTATCTCGGCACGCGCGAAGACGAAGCCGAGCACGCAAGAAGGCTGTTTGATCTTCTGCGGCTTGCTGACGAAGGCGGTGCAAAGCGCATCTACGCCCCCATGCCGTCAGGCGACGGCATCGGTCTTGCACTGCAAAACAGAATGCTTCGCGCCGCCGCGTTCAGAATAAAGGATATTTGATAAATCCGTTTAAGAGAGGTTTATAATGGCAAAGAAAAAAGCCGCCCCCCAAAAACGACTGACTGATATAAACGAACCCCAGAAGCCTGCAGTGCCGCAGTTTATTACGGACACCATCCGTGATAACTATATGCCCTACGTCATGACCGTTATTGTTAGCCGTGCGATCCCCGAGATCGACGGCTTCAAGCCTTCCCAAAGAAAGCTGCTGTACACCATGTACAAAATGGGCCTTCTTACGGGGCAGAGAACGAAGAGTACGAACATAGTAGGTCAGACCATGCGTCTGCATCCTCACGGTGATGCTTCTATTTACGAGACTATGGTTCGTTTAACGAGAGGCAACGACGCACTGCTTCATCCCTTTATCGATTCCAAGGGATGCTTTGGTAAGCAGTACAGCCACGATATGGCGTACGCCGCTCCCCGTTATACTGAAGCTAAGCTCGATTCCTTCTGCAACGAGCTGTTTTCGGGAATCGATAAGGACGCCGTAGATCTCGTTCCCAACTACGATAATACCATGCAGGAGCCCGTGCTTTTTCCAACGACTTTCCCGAATATTCTCGTTTCCCCCAATTCGGGAATTGCCGTCGGTATGGCAAGCCTTGTGTGTTCATTTAATCTTTCCGAGGTTTGCGATGCGACGATCGCATTGCTGAAGAATCCCAAGACAACCACCGATAAGCTTCTTGATCTTATGCCCGCACCGGATTTTTCAGGCGGTGCCGAGCTCATTTACGATCGCGAAACAATGCGGCAGGTTTATGAAACGGGAAGGGGAGCGATTAAGCTCCGCGCCGTATGGGAATACAATAAAAAAGATAATTGCATTGAGATCCTGGAGATCCCTTATTACACTAATATTGAGGCTATCATCAAAAAGCTCACGGAGCTTTTCAAGGCAGGAAAGCTGAAAGAGGTGTCCGATTTCCGTGATGAGATAGACCTTAACGGCTTTAAGCTTACCCTTGATCTTAAGCGAGGTACCGATCCCGATGCGCTTATGGCTCGGCTCTTTAAGCAGACGCCTCTGTTAAGCTCCTTTGATTGCAATTTTAATATTCTCATAGACGGAAGTCCCAGACTTCTCGGTGTTGCCGATATACTCCGTGAGTGGATACGCTTCCGACTTGGATGCTTCTGCCGCGAGTGCCGATTTGATCTGAAGAAAAAGCAGGACAAGCTCCACCTGCTTCAGGGTCTTGGAATGATCTTGCTTGATATAGACAGATGCATCGCTATCGTGCGCGGCACCGAAAAGGAATCCCAGGTCGTTCCCAATCTTATGAAGGAATTCGGTGTTGACGAGATACAGGCTGAGTATATTGCGGAGATCAAGCTCCGCCATCTTAACAGGGAATATATCTTTGAGCGCATCAAAGAGATTGAGAATCTGCAGAAGGAGATCGCAGATCTTGAAGAGCTTCTCTCCGACGAGCTCAAGCAAAGATCTGCAATTGCAAATCAGCTAACCGCCATCAAGAAAAAGTACGGTAAGCCGCGAAAAACTAAGCTTATAAGTGCAGAAGAGATCTCCGAAGCGCCCGTGGAGATCCCCGAAGAAAATTACAACGTGCGCATTGTTCTCACAAGAGAAGGTTATTTCAAGAAGATCACGATGCGCTCTCTGCAGGGTAACGACGTGCATACGCTGAAGGAAGGCGATGAGATCGTGTTCTCTCGGGATTGTGAAAATATTTCCGAGATCGTATTCGTTACCAACGCAAGACAGATGTACAAAGCAAGGGTGTCCGATTTTGCATCCGTTAAAGCTTCTTCCCTTGGTGAGTTCGTAAACGCAACTCTTAAAATGGATGCAGGCGAAAAGCCCATCTGTGCTTTTCTGGCTTCCGAGATCAAGCCCGATCTGAATATGATCTATATTTTTGAAAACGGCAAGGGAGTCCGCGTTCCGCTTTCTGCTTATGAAACGAAGTCCCCGCGGCGCAGACTGACAGGCGCTTACAGCGCAGCAAGTCCCATTGTTGCCGCTATATTTGAGGATTCGGCAAAAGACATACTTATAGAAAACGACGCAGGCAAGGCAATACTTATCTCCTCGAAGCTCATACCCGAGAAGACAACACGCAGCGCAAGCGGCGTTCAGCTTATGACCCTGAAGAAAGGACAGACAGTTACGTCAGCTTTGGTCGTTACGGACAAAAGCTCAGCAAGCGGAGGTCTCAGAAAAATCAAGATTCCCGCAACCGGTGCCGCACTTTCCGCAGCTGACAGAAAAAAGATGCTTACAAACTCATAAACGAAAGGATCTAAGATGAAAAAAACGATTATCTTGTTTTGCGTGGCTATTCTGCTTTCTGCCACCTGCTATTTTACCGTGTTTGCCGAGGGATATGACAGCACCACAGACCCCGTTATTACTCTCAGCTACATAAATAACAATCTGCTTCCCCAGATCGACGTTCGTATAAACGAGCTTATGAAGCTTATCGAGAACGGCGGCACTTCCACGGGTGGCACGGGAGTCAGCTCCTCCGAGATTACCAATCTCGGCAACCGTATCTCTGATATCGAGAGCAAGCTTAACTATACAGCATCCAGCGACGAACTCAAGAGCCTTGCAAACCGCGTTACCGCTCTTGAATCGGGAGCTTCCTCCGGCGGTTCTTCCGCTTCATCACAGTACATCGCTATCTTTGTTCCTTACGGAATGAAGCTTATCGCACCCACAGCGGCAGTTGAGCTCATTCTTCGCTCGGGTACAGCCGAGATCGTTTCTCCCTTTGCCGATCAGGGTCTTTCCGATATTACCGGCGGTACTGATCTTTTAAACAAAGTGAATATAATACAGAACCACGCGCTTATAATTCCAAGAGGAGGAGACGGCAGAGGAATCCTTATCACCTCGCCCGAGGGCGCGTACGTAATGGTTAGAGGGGTATACGAAATTGTTGAATAATTCAAACCTTAGCAAAAAAGAAAAGAGAAAAAAGCTGATAACGCGAATTGTGTGCTTCGTACTTGCGGCTCTTATGCTGCTTGGATCTCTGTATTACGTTATTGCTTTTATGGCTTACGATGCCTACGCTCTTGAGGGGGGCACTCAGACCAATCCGCTTATAACCGTCGGCATATCCTACGGCGAAGATGCGGAAGCGGGTTGGGAGGCAACCTCTACTCACGGTTTTATACTCGGAAAATCCGTGATAACCGATTCCGTCAGAAGTTTTGAGGAAATCTGGGAGCTCCCAAACAGATCCGTGACGGTAGCGATAGACTACAATCTCTCCCGTTACGGCGGCGCCTATCACAAGGAGTTCAACTCTAATTACGCCATCGGTATGTACCATATCGAGGCGGGCGGAGTTATTTACAGCAGATCAGCAGCAGAGACAGCTGTTGAGAACGTACGTTCTCTTATCGGCGGTGCGTATTCCGTTTTTGCCGGTTATATCAACGGAACGTACAGAGTTTACGTTGGTGATTTTTCTACCCGTGAAAAGGCTGAGACGGCCCTTAACGGTATGACCGCTCTTAGAAGCAGCTATGCAACAAGGATCATTGGCACCGGTAACACCACGGTATCCGTAATAGACCATTCGTCAAACACAGTTTTGTTCGAATACGATTGCGGAACCGATTCCTATCTCGGTCTTGAGCCGATATCGGACGGATACGAGACCGCATATACCCGATCCTCGCTTAATTATCTCTATCCGGGTGTTATGGTATTCCGCAGATATATAAGCGATTATCTTGACGTCATTGAAGCCATCAATCTTGTGGATATGGAGACTTATATCACCGGTGTTCTGCCTTGGGAGATAGGTAATCTCTGGGCATACGAGGTACAAAGAGTGTTTGCGATAGCTGCACGTACCTTCGTTGCGGGCAACTCCCGCCGCCACTTCCGTGAAAGCGGCTTTGATATCTGCCCGAGTCAGCATTGCCAGGCCTATCGCGGTTGCAGCCGTACGAATGAGACGGTTATCGGTGCGGTTATGGCAACCAAAGGAATGGTCGTCTCCTATCAGGGAAAGACTGCACTTATTGCTTACTGCTCGTCTATGGGCGGTGAAACCGTTGCCGTAAAGGACGCATGGGTCGGCCATCTTGACTATTTGACCTCAATCAAAACTCCTTGGGAGCAATATGCCGACTACGAAAACGGTGTCTGGCATTTTGAGGTTTCCCCATACACTCTTGCAAGCTATCTGTACAATAAGGGTTATACTCAGCTTTCAAGCGGATATATTTCTTCAGTTAAGATCAATTCCTTTGCCGGCGACACAGGTTACGTCTACTCTATAACCTTTACGGATTCTCAGGGCCACAGCGCAACCGTAACGTCTACCGACGGCGTCAGAAATGCTCTGCAACGCTACGTGCATTCCGCTAACTTCGTAGTAGGACAGGGAAGCGTTACTCAGACATATGAGGTTGTAACCAACCTTGAGGTATCTATTGCGGGCGTTGCGTCGGGTCCTACCGGACCGGCTTATCCCGATCTTTTCGATCAGATCAGTCTTGATGCACCCGTAACCGTTATTACCTCCGAAGGAATCAAATCGGGCACTTCGGATACTCTGGTGGCTATCACGAGCTACGGCAGGCGCGCCATAACCTCCGACAGCGCAAGCGTGCTTACCGCAAGCGGATATGAGACGCTCGTTGAAAAGATCAAGGAGGGCACGCTTCCGCCGCCTTCCTATTCCCCCAATATCGATATTCTCAACCCCGGCGAGCTTACGCCTACCGACCTTACCGTCAACGCTCAGACAAAATCCGTTAGCAAGACCCATTATGCATCAAGCAGCGAAAATTACATTTTTGCGGGTAAGGGCTTCGGTCACGGCGTTGGTCTTTCCCAATACGGAGCTCTTGACCTTGCTAACGCGGGCGTACCCGCAGAGCTGATCATCAGCACCTATTTCCCGGGCACCGAGCTGATAAACATTTCTCAGCTCAAGCACTAAAGCAAAATATACTGAAAGGCATAGTTAATGAAGCTTTTTGATAAGATTTTCGGCACTTACAGCGAAAGAGAAATAAAGAAAATAATCAAACTCACCGATGCGGTTGAGGCTCTCGCTGATGAATATTCCGCCAAAAGCGATTCCGAGCTTGCGGAAATGACTACTAAGTTCAAAGAGCGTCTCGCAAACGGCGAGACTCTCGACGATATACTTCCCGAGGCTTTTGCGACCGTCAGAGAAGCGGCGGACAGAACCCTCGGTAAGCGCCCTTTCCGCGTTCAGATCATGGGCGGTATTCTGCTTCATCAGGGCAGAATCGCAGAGATGAAAACGGGCGAGGGTAAAACTCTCGTTGCAACGCTTCCCGCATATCTCAACGGACTTTCCGGTAAGGGAGTGCATATCGTAACCGTAAACGATTACCTTGCCCGCTGCGGAGCTGAGGAAATGGGCAGAGTATTCGGATTTTTGGGTCTTACCACGGGACTTGTGGTTCACGGTCAGGACGCCGCTGAAAAGCGCGATGCGTATAAGGCCGATATAACCTACGGCACCAACAATGAATTCGGGTTTGACTATCTCCGTGATAATATGGCGGTGCATCTTGAATCCACCTTCCAGCGCGGACACTATTTCGCCATCGTGGATGAGGTGGACTCCGTGCTTATAGACGAGGCAAGAACTCCCCTTATTATTTCAGGTGAAGGCGAGAAGAGCACTGATCTTTACGCAAAGACCAACGAGCTTGCGTGCAGAATGAAGCCGTATATAATCAAGGAGCTTGACAGCAAGGAGATTCACGACGACGTTGACGGTGACTACATCGTTGACGAGAAAGCAAGAAGCGTAACTCTTACTGCTTCCGGTATTGCAAAGGCGGAGCGATTCTTCGGAATCGAAAACCTCTCTGATCCCGATAATGCCACGATCGCTCACCACGTTAATCAGGCGATTCGCGCCCACGGCATTATGCATAACGAGGTGGACTACATCGTAAAAGACGGCAGAGTCGTTATCGTGGACGCCTTTACCGGTCGTCTTATGCCCGGCAGAAGGTATAACGACGGTCTGCATCAGGCGATAGAGGCTAAAGAAAGAGTTAACGTTGAAAAGGAAAACCGCACTCTTGCAACCATAACCTTCCAGAATTATTTCCGTATGTACGATAAGCTCTCGGGTATGACCGGTACTGCTCTTACAGAGGAGGAGGAATTCCGCGAGATATATAATCTTGACGTAGTAGAGGTTCCTACCAACAAGCCGATGATCCGTATCGATCACACGGATATGGTCTACAAGACCCGCGATGCAAAGCTGCGTGCGATCGTTGCTAAAATAAAGGAATGCTACGAAAAGGGCCAGCCCGTGCTCGTGGGTACCGTCTCCATCGATAAATCCGAGGAGATATCCAAAAAGCTTCAGGCTATCGGCGTCCCTCATAAGGTTCTTAACGCTAAGCACCACGAGAGAGAGGCGGAGATCGTTGCACAGGCAGGTAAGCTCGGCTCCGTTACCATATCCACTAATATGGCGGGTCGTGGTACCGATATTATGCTCGGCGGAAATCCCGAGTTCCTCGCTAAGGCAGAGTTGAGAACCAAGCACGATTTTACCGACGAGATGATAGGAAACGCAACCTCTTTTGCATACACCGATGATCCCGAGATCCTTGAACAGAGAGCGCTTTTTGCAGATCTCAAGAAAAAACACGCGGACATTATACGCCCCGAGGCTGAGAAGGTCTGTGAGCTTGGCGGTCTTTATATCCTCGGAACCGAAAGACACGAAAGCCGAAGAATAGATAATCAGCTCAGAGGCCGAAGCGGACGCCAGGGCGACCCGGGTGAATCCCGCTTCTATATCTCGTTTGAAGACGATCTGATGCGCCTCTTCGGCGGAGACAGAATGCTTAACATCGTTGAGCGCCTTGGTATTGACGAGGATATGACCATCGATGCAAGCATTCTCTCAAACAGCATAGAGAGCGCTCAAAAGCGCCGCGAGGACGTAAACTTCCAGCAGCGTAAGCATACCCTTGAATATGACGACGTTATGAATCAGCAGCGCCAGGTCATTTATAAGCAAAGAAGGGAAGTTCTTGAGGGCGCAGATATAACTCCCAAGATAAAGAATATGATCGAGGAATCCGTTGGGGCGGCTGTAACCCTTGCCACGGCAGGCGAGGACCGTGCTGAATGGAATCTTGAGCATCTTACGGAGAAATTCGGCGGTTGGCTCGTAACTCCCGACGATATGGAGTTTGCGAAATCGGCAGATGCTGACGCCATTCGCGACCGACTTATTGAGAAAGCTCACAAGATCCACGATGATAAGGCAGTTATCCTCCAGAGCGAGGAGCTTGCTCGTGAGCTTGAGCGGATCTGTCTGCTTCGTAACGTTGATAAGAAGTGGATCGAGCAGCTTGAGGCCATGGACGATCTTAAGGGCGGCGTAATGCTCAATGCTTACGCATCGCGCAATCCCCTTAACGAATACAGAATTCAGGGTGCTGATCTTTTTGACGCAATGGTAGACGATATTCGCGAGGGCACTGTCAGAGACGTACTCTCATATTATCCCGCGCCTAAAAAGGAGATCAAAATTGTCCGCCAGCAGGTTGCAAAGCCTCTTATTGAAGGCTTTGAAGGCGGAAAGCCTCAGCCCAAGCGCACTCCCGCATCCCAAAAAGTGGGAAGAAACGAGCCCTGCCCCTGCGGCAGCGGCAAGAAGTACAAGCACTGTTGCGGTAAAAACGCATGAGGTAGATTATGGGCTTCGGATATTTGGTTCTCGGTATGCTCGTTTGGTTAAACCCCGTTTACGCGGGGTTTACCGAATGGCTTGCTTATACCCTTATACTCACCGGATGCTCAAAGCTCTCGCCATACGGGAAGGGCTTTAAGCTTTCCACCTACATAGGAGTTCCGGGTCTTATTCTTTCTTTTGCTAATTTTATTCTGTGCGGTGCCGACATACTCGGATTTTACTCTTACCACGGCTCTTCGCTTTATAAAGGCATAATGCTTTCCCTTTTGATCTGCACTTTTGCTCTGAGGGTTACCATGCTTTGCGGAGTTTATCAGATCACCTCAGAAACCGGCATCGATAAGCTTAAGATCCGCTCAGCTTACTGCATCCTTCTTTACTCATTCCTTTTTGTTTTCGATATACTTCAAACCACCCGTCTTATTGCCGCAACGTCAATCGGCTTCTGCATCGTTCTGTTCGGCACTCTTATAGTTGGTTTCATCTGCTTCTTCCTGCTTTTTGCATGCCTCAGAATGATAGTTCTTGAGGATGATCGGGACGATATCGAGCTTCCCGCAGAGAAAGGCAAAAAGGAGAGCTGGTGGCAGAAGATAAAGAAGATGAGCGAAGAGGACGTTTCCGATAACACTGACAGGAGGTAAATGAATGTCTGAAAAATCCATCTCACCCGCAAAGGATCTCAGGATCGGTTATTTTATAACGGGCGCATTCTTTCTGTTTAATCCATTCATTACTATCGTAGACTTCCTGCCCGACTTTATAGGTGCGCTTCTTTTCGTGCTTGCTCTTTACAAATTGAGAGATATGTCAGACCATATGGAGAGCGCACGAACGGGTTTTCTGCGCTTCTTTTGGATAAGTCTTTCCCGCATACCCGCATTTCTTATTATGTTCTGGGTATCCCATAACTTCAGCGCAGAAAGATCCATCATCCTCGTTTTCACGTTCTGCTACGCAGTTCTTGAAACAATTTTGCTGGCTTTCTGCTTCAACAGCCTTTTTGACGGTTTTATTTACGTTGGAGAGCGCAATGAAGGAACTGCCATATTCAGAACCGTTCCTACTAAAAAGTTGAACGGTGAATACGTCTTTGCCCCCCGGAAGGTGGAAAAGTACAACAAAAACGCTGGAAACAAAAGAAAACGCAGAAAAAAGGTCCCGCTCGGCGTTACGGGAGTAAAAAGACTGTCAATAATCACCTTTTTGCTTTTGAGGGCACTATCCGTGCTTCCCGAGCTCGTTTATATTGCCGATAACGGTAACGAGCTTTCAGCTGCGCAAAAGGTCGCCCCCATTCATTTTAAGGGAATTTTCACGGCGCTTGCCTTTATTCCTGCGCTTTTACTGGGTATAATCTGGCTTGTAAACTTCATTAAATATATTCGCGGAATTTGTGCCGATAGCGTTTTCTGCGGCAACGTGCTTACTGCGTATGAGCTTAAGGTTCCCAAAGACAGCAAGCTCCACGGTTACCGTAGGTTTTGCAGATTTTGCGTATTTGCTACAGCCGCCGCAGTTATCGCACTTGATTTCTTCCTTGATGATAAGAACGCGATCCCCGATTTGGTTGCTTCTGCTTTGCTGTTTGCCGGTGTTATCTATTACACTAAGCGAGTTAACCCGCTTCCCGCGTACGTTCCCATGTTTTCATTTATCTCCGTTGTTTTTGACGCTTTATCACAGCTTCGATTCAACAGCTTTATCGGATCATATCTTTATTCCGACGTGTGGAGAAGCGATGAAGCAACCGTATCCTATTTTACTTATCTTGGATTCGATACCCTTGCAACCGTTGCCTTTTGCTTAACAGCCGTCCTTATGATCTCTTACGGCGTTAAGTATGCTAAATCCGAGCTGCTCTGCGACGAATCGGCAAGAAATTCTCCGAGGATCCGTAATGAGATCAAGGACATCCGCAAAAAGGGAATAGCCGCTATCGTTATTTCGATTATCAGCGCAGTATCAAACGTATTCTATCGCCTTACCCTTGCTGATACGAAATCCATTGCCGTTGCAGACGTAAAGTCCAATGCTATCTCCGATCAGAAGATCATTGAAACCACTCATATGTACGTGCCCAAGATCGATATGTATTGGCTTATCGACGTTACAATTTCAATTCTGCTTGTATTTGCGGTTATTTCTTTGATAGAAAAGCTTAAGGACAGCTTGAAGTACAAGTATATGCTGGAGGACTGATATGGAGTTTACTCTGATTAAAAACGGAAACATTGCCACCGTAACAACTGCGGGCGGAGAGCTTATTTCTTTCGTGCATAATGGCAGGGAATACCTCTGGAACGGTGATCCCGAGTTCTGGCCCGGTCACGCACCCGTGCTTTTCCCCTTCGTCAGCGCCCTTAACAACAGCACCGTTAGCATTGAAGGAAAGCCTTGCACCTTGAACGATAAGCACGGCTTCGGCAGAAAATTCGATTACGTTTGCGAGAGCGTCGGTGAGGATGAAGTGTGCTTCCTTTTAAAAGAAAATGAAGTCACATTGAAGCAGTATCCGTATCGTTTTGAGCTTCGCATCATTCATAAGATGACCGACTGCGGATTTTCAACCACTTATGAAGTAAAGAACACCGATAATAAGAATATTATTTTCTGCATCGGCGGTCATCCGGGTTTTGCCATTCACGGCGATATTGCAGATTACACCTTTAAGTTTAATAAAGAAGAATCTGCAGATCTTTATTATACGGACGAAAACAGTCATTTCAGCTACGGCTATAAATGGCATAAATCCTTAACGGGCAGAGAACTGAACCTTACATACAGCGATTTTGACCGTGATGCACTGCTTACCGTTGGTCTTAACAGCAACGCCGTAACGGTTACACCTGCTGACGGCGTGGGCGCTTTTGAATTCGGTTTTGAGGGTTATCCCGTCCTTGCAATCTGGACTCCGCCTTTCAAAAAGGCGCCCTTCGTGTGCCTCGAGCCTTGGCACGGACTTCCCGCGTTAACGGACGAAAGCGGTAAATTTGAGGATAAGCCCTTTGCTGTCACTCTTGATCCCGGAGAGACCAAGAGCCTTACTTATTCGTTTAAAGCATTATAAATACGCCAAAAAAACAGCGCCTGCGCGGCGCTGTTTTTTAATCTAAATGATATTAAACTAAAAAATCCCGATTTAAAACAAAAAAATAAAGCCCCAGCGGAGCTTTATCTTTTTGGTGACCCGTACGAGAATCGAACTCGTGTTACCGCCGTGAAAGGGCGGTGTCTTAGCCGCTTGACCAACGGGCCATTGCCGTGTGGTCACGGCTGTTATTGGTAGCGGAAGTTGGATTCGAACCCACGACCTATCGGGTATGAACCGATTGCTCTGACCAGCTGAGCTATTCCGCCAAATCTCGCGCTCTCTCGCGCGCTTGATTATTATAACACAACGGTACCGATTTGTCAACAGTGAATTTTCATTTTTTTGAAGAATTTGAAAATGATGTTTTGATTTTATAAAAATTCGTTTCATTTCGGGCTTATTTTGGACGTAAACGTATTTTTTGCAATTTTACTCCTTTTCAGCATCATAATTTTGTCAAAAGACTTGATTTTTTAATATTATGTAGTATAATAGTTTGTACGGATAATTATGCGTTCTTTTGAGTTTTGCAATATTCAAATCAAAAAAATGCAAATATTGACATAGGAGCTATATATGCAGCGAACTACGATCAAAGAGATCTTCCAAAAGAAGACAGAAATGAAAAACGTAAGAGTATGCGGTTGGGTCCGCAACCTTCGCGCTTCCAACGTATTTGGTTTTATCGATCTTAACGATGGAAGCTGCTTTGGTGCTCTTCAGATAGTATTTGAAGCAAATAATCTTGAAAATTATTCTGAGATAGCATCTCAGAATATCGGCGCCGCTCTCGTATGTGAGGGAGACATAGTTCTTACCCCCGATGCAAAGCAGCCCCTTGAGCTTCACGCAACCTCTATTGCCGTAGAGGGAACCTCAACACCCACGTACCCTCTCCAGAAGAAGAAGCACTCCATGGAGTTTTTGCGCTCTATTTCCTATCTCCGTCCCCGCGCAAATACCTTCAACGCCGTGTTCCGCGTTCGCTCCGTTGCCGCTTACGCGATCCATAAGTTTTTTAACGAGCGCGGCTTCGTATACGTTCACACACCTCTTATCACCGCATCCGACTGTGAGGGCGCGGGTGAGATGTTTAACGTAACCACTCTTGATATGAATAACCCTCCTCGTACCGAGGACGGCGAGATCGACTGGTCAAAGGACTTCTTTGGCAAGAAGGCAAACCTTACCGTATCCGGTCAGCTTAACGGCGAGTGCTTTGCAATGGCATTCTCCAATATCTATACGTTCGGCCCCACCTTCCGTGCCGAGAACTCAAACACCCCCCGTCACGCGGCAGAGTTCTGGATGATGGAGCCCGAGATAGCTTTTGCCGATCTTAACGACGATATGCAGCTTGCCGAGGATATGATAAAGTACGTGGTTGCATACGTTATGGAGCAGTGCCCTGCAGAGCTTGAGTTTTTCAACAAGTTCTTTGATAACACGCTTCTCGAGCGTCTCACCAATCTCGTAAACAACGATTTTGCTCACGTTACCTATACCGATGCCATCAAGCTTCTTGAGGACAGCGGCAAAACCTTTGAGTATCCCGTAAGCTGGGGTATCGATATGCAGACCGAGCACGAAAGATACCTTACCGAGGAAGTATTCGGCAAGCCCGTTTTCGTTACCGATTATCCCCGTGATATCAAGGCGTTCTATATGCGCCTCAACGATGACGGCAAGACCGTTGCTGCCATGGATATGCTGGTTCCCGGCGTTGGTGAGCTTATAGGCGGCTCCCAGCGTGAGGAAAGACTTGACGTCCTCCTTGATAGCATGAAGAAGTTCGGCCTTAAGGAAGAGGATTACAAGCATTACGTCGATCTCCGCAGATACGGCGGCACAAAGCACGCAGGCTTCGGACTTGGATTTGAAAGACTTATTATGTATATTACAGGAATCTCCAACATCCGCGACGTTGCAGCATTCCCCCGTACTGCCGGCTCTGCAGATTATTGATGAGGTGTATATGAAGTATTCTCTTATGAGCAAAGAAGAGCTCAAAGAGTTAATGGACTCTCTCTCTTGCGAATATAACAGTTATAAAAACAGCGGCATTTCTCTGGATCTTTCCCGAGGAAAGCCGAACAAGGATCAGCTTGACCTTTCAAACGAGCTCTTGATTTCCGAGCCCACCGAGGAATATTACCTTGATGAAAAGGGTTTTGATTGCCGTAACTACGGCCTTGGCGACGGAACCTCAGAGATGAAGAGAATATTCTCTGAGATATTCAATATTCCGGAAAAGAACATTTTAGTTGGCGGTAACTCCAGCCTTAATATGATGTTTGATAACATCGCCCGTCTCATGCTCCGCGGAACCTGCGGGCACGAGCCCTGGGTGAAGCAGGGAACTGTTAAGTTCATTTGCCCTGCACCCGGTTACGATAGACACTTTTCCGTCCTTGAAACTCTCGGTATTGAGCTGATTACCGTTGATATGCTCTCCGACGGACCCGATATGGACGCTGTTGAAAAGCTTGCGGCAGATCCCCTTGTAAAGGGTCTTATCTGCGTTCCCAAGTATTCCAACCCCACGGGCGTTACCTTCAGCGAGACTTGCGTTCGCCGTCTTTCCTCCATGAAGGCCGCACCTGATTTCCGTATAATCTGGGATAATGCTTACGGCATTCACGATTTCACTTCCACGCCCGACGAGCTTCCCGACGTATTCAAAATTTCCCGCGAATACGGCAACGAGGACAGATTCCTTTATTTCTCCTCCACCTCCAAGATAACCTTCCCCGGTGGCGGAATTGCAATGGCAGCGGCAAGTGACGCAAACATTGCCGAGATGCGTGCTTATATGTCAATGCAGACCATCGGCTTTGACAAGCTTAATCAGCTTCGCCACGCAAAGTATATCAAAAACAAGGAAAACGCCACAAAGATCATGGCTCGCCACGCAGAAATCCTTAAGCCTCGCTTCGATCTGTGCAAAAAGATACTTCACGAGGGCCTTGACGGCCTTGGAATTGCCGATTGGTACGATCCCAACGGCGGATACTTCGTTAGCCTTAACGTAATGGACGGTTGCGCTAAGAGAGTCTGGACTCTTATGAAGGAGTGCGGAGTTGCTATGACGGGTGCCGGAGCCACTTATCCTTACAAGCACGATCCGCGTGACAGAAATCTTCGCCTTGCACCTACCTACTCAACTCTTGAGGATCTGGAAACCACCCTTCACATCCTCGTTTGCTGCGTTAAGCTTGCGGCAATAGAAAAGATGTTATAATTTCAAATCGCGCCAAGGTGCTGCTTTGGCGCGATTTTTTATCGGGTGTTGACTAACACGATGCAAAATGGTAAAATAGTTTCACGATCGGAGGTGCAAAAATGTACGATAACGTAATTTGGGATTTTAACGGCACTATAATAGACGACGTAGATATCGGTATAAACGCCCTTAATAAGCTGTTAAAGAAATACGGCTACAAGACCATTGACGATAAAGATCATTACCGCAGCATCTTCGGTTTTCCCATTAAAGAATATTACGCAAGAGCGGGATTCGATTTCAATAAAATCAGCTATGACGTGCTCGCTCCTTTGTGGGTTGAGGAATATCTGGCGCACGAGCCGGAGGCTCCCGTCATTTACGGAGTTATTGAGGCTATGAATAAGCTTAAGTCAAACGGAATTCATCAATATCTTGTTTCCGCAACTGAGATAAATATGCTTCGGGATCAACTAAAAAGCCGCGGTCTGCAAAACCGCTTTGAAGGCGTATTCGGACTTGACAACATACACGCATCAAGCAAACAAACGGTTGCTACGGAAGTTGTAAAGGGTCTTCGCGGTAACACCGTAATGCTTGGAGACACAATTCACGACGCGGAGTGCGCCGTAGCCGCGGGTGCTGACGTTATTCTTATCGCTTCAGGTCATCAGACCTACGAAATGCTTTCTGCAAGCGGACACGTAACGGTAAGAAACGCCCTTGAGGCAGTTGATATAATACTTGGGAGATAATATGCATACGTCACTGTTCCATTTATCGGATGAACCCTTTATTGAGGCGGAAACCGTTATATCCGTATTTATGCGCGAAGACGGTGAAATTTTTGCCCAGTGCGCTGATATGCTTGAAGGGTTTTCATCGGCAATGTCAAACGCCTTCGGCGATAACGTTCTTGCTTCTGAAGCCAGACTGTTTGCTTATAATTACGCGATCAAAGAGCTTGGGTTTTACGCACCGCTTATGCCTGCCGAGGATTGCGGAAAGCTGATTATAGATACCGTATACGACCACGAGCTCAACACAGTCTCTTCCAATCGTGCTGTGCGTCTCACAGGCAAGGAAATATACCCCAAAGAGCTTGAAGACATTAAGCTCGGTGCCGAGAACGGCTACGATTGTTACGGCGTTCTTGAAGGAAAAACAGTTGTCAGCGCGGCATATACCTTTTTATCCCACAGGGATATTGACGGTGAGATCGAGATCGGAGTGGAGACCGTTAGCCAATACAGAGGCAGAGGCTACGCCGCCGATTGCGTTGCCGCTCTTTCCGAATATTTATATAACGAGAACGTCAGCGTGATATACAGCTATTATGAACATAATATTGCGTCTGCCGCCCTTGCCGAAAAATGCGGTTTTCACGTATTTGCCAAGGGCTATGAGATAACACTTGAAAGGAGCGATAAAAATGCCCTTTGATGCCGCCATGCTTGCCGCATCCATATCGGAGATGCGCAGATACCTGATCGGAGCAAGAGTAGAAAAGATCTCCGTGCCCGAAAAGGAAGAGGTCATAATTCATTTTCATACTTTCGTTGAAGGAGTTTCCAAAACGAGAAAGCTTACTATATGTACCTACCCCGATAATTCCTGCGTTCATATGACCGAGGTATCCAGAGAAAATCCCGCGGTACCATCGGGGTTCTGTCTGCTTCTCCGCAAAAATCTTATCGGCGCGAGAGTAACGGAGATCGAGCAGCTCGGTTTTGAGCGCGCGGTTATGTTTTCCTTCAGGACGACTGACGAAATGGGTTATCCCACCGAAAGATATCTCGTTGCCGAAACAATGGGAAAACACAGCAATTTGATCCTTCTTTCAAATGAGAAAAAGGTTATACTTGCTTCCAGATTGATAGAAATATCACTTAACTCCAAGCGCCCCATACTTCCCGGTATGCGATATGAAAATCCTCCCGCACAGGAAAAAAGAGATCCTCTGACCGAATCGAGAGAATCGTTTGCAAAATTATATAACGACGACCTACCTGCTGAAAAATTCATAATGAGATCGTACTTTGGTATATCTCCTCTTATATCAAGGGAAATAGCACATTTAGCCAAGTTGAGGGGAAGAATAAGTGCAGAGAGCCTTTCCGATGCGTTTTTTTCCGTCGTTGACAAAATAAACTCTGCTGATTTTTCTCCAACCCTGCTTTTAGATAAAAGCGGTTCGGCTGTAGATTTCTCTTTTATGCCGATAACACAATACGGAGAAGAATACAAGTGCCTCAGCTTTGATAGCGTGGGTGAGCTCCTTGACAGAGCCGCATCCGATAAAACGAGAGCGGCAAACGTGCGCCATCGCGCCGCTGACCTTCTGAGAACCGTACAGAATGCGGAGAAAAGACTTGAGAAGAAGATACAGATTTTGCTAAATGATATTGAAGCCTCTAAGGATGCCGATAAATACAGGTTTGAGGGCGAGCTCATAACCGGGAATATATATATGCTAAAAAAGGGTGATAAGACAGTTACGTTAACTGATTACTCAACAGACCCGCCCACCAATAAGATCGTTGAGTTAGATCCGACCAAATCTCCACAGCAAAATGCCGCAATAAGATTCAAGAAATATAATAAGCTAAAGGCGGCAAAACTACACGCAACTGAACAGCTGAAGCTTGCAAGGGAAGAAGCTGAATATATTGATCGGGTTAAATTTTCTCTCGAGCGCGCTGACGGCGAGACTGAGATCGCAGAAATTCGGACAGAGCTCGAAAACGGCGGATATATTCGCTCAAAGGCTTCAAAAAAGCCCCAAAAACCAAAAAAGCCGAAGCCTGACAAGTACGTTACCTCAGGCGGTTACGTCGTATATTGCGGAAAAAATAACATTCAGAACGAGTACGTTACCTTCAAGCTTTCACAAAAGGGAGATATTTGGTTCCACGCAAAAAACATGCCGGGAAGTCATGTTCTTATGGTTACGAACGGAGAAGAGCCCTCCGCACAGGATTATACGGAGGCTGCAATAATCGCGGCTGTTAATTCATCAGCCAAAGGAACCGCTGCTGTAGAAGTTGACTACACTCGTGTGGAGAACGTAAAAAAGCCCGGCGGAAGCAGGATAGGCTTCGTTATTTATAAGACCAATTTTTCCACATCCGTACTCCGCGATGAAGCAACTGCCTTAAAGCTGAAAAAAGAATAAAGAAAAGCAGCCCGCGCGGAGCGGGCTGCTTTTTATGTATGAGATTTATCTCTCTCTCTTCTTAATAACTACGACTGCTGCAACGCAAGCAACTGCTGCTGCAACGAATACGAGCATAAGAGAAGCGTCGCCGGTGGGAGGAGTTACCTGGCCGGCAGACTCGGTAGTGTCAGCAACCTCTACGGTTGTAACAACGGTAGCCTCAGTAGTAACGGTAGCCTCGGTGGTAACTACGGGCTCGGTAACAACGGAACCGTCAAGAGGAGCTACGTCCTCGGTAGGCTTGTATGCGGGACCCTTGTAATTCTTGATATCATCAATGTTTACAGCACCGCCTGCCTGGGTGATGGAGTAGCCGCTGAACTGGGAAGCAAGATCGTATGCCTCGGTATTGGAATCATCGGACCAGATGTTGAGGATCTGAACCTTAGCTGCGCCGACGAGTGCAAGAGGAGCACCGTTAGAATCAACGTAAGAACCGCCGAGAACGAAGAAGTTGCAGGTGAAGGGAACGTTACCAACGTAGTTGTAGCCGGGGAAGTATCTCCAAGCGGTTACCTTAGCATCGAAGGTTACGTATGCCTGACCGAGGTCGTGGATCTGAGTAGCGCCAGACCAAGAGGTGGAGCCCATCTCACGTACAGCAAAATCACCAAGGAACTCCATATAGGAGTTACCGGTGAGCTCGCCTGCATCGGTGTTAATGTTGTGGCACTTGCCGAACACAGAGGAGTAAACGCCGGACTTGAAGGTAAGCCAGGTGTCAGAAGCAAGCATATTCTCCATATCGCATCCGGCGGTAGTAAGACCTACGATAGAGAATCCGTTGAAGCCGGCAGTGATGGTGGTGTTATCCTGAAGGGTCTCGCCGAAGTACATCTCAAGGCCCTCGCCCATGGTAAGGTGATTACCAAGAGCAAGAACGCGAGACTGACCGGTGGTAAGACCGTTAACCATCTTTACGTTCTCAATAATAGTGCTACCGCCAATAGCAAACCACTGGCAAGCATCGGTCCAAATGAGCTTTGCCTTGTTGATCAGGTCATCGGAAGTGATGGTGATCTGTCTCTCATAAGTGGGAGCCTTGTAGTAGTTAAAGGGGTATGCATCATTGCTGGAGGTTCCGTTAGAAACGAGAGTAGTGTCGCCAACAAGCTTGATGGTACCGCCGCTGGTAGCAAGAGCCGCGATAGCCGCATCAAGGGTGCCGAGGGGAGAACTTGCAGAGGATCCGTCTCCGGTTCCGCCATCCTTAACGTATACAACCTTCTCAGCTGCAGACGCAGGAATAGCAAAGAGAACGCAAGAGGAGAGCACTACAAGAGCGCAGAGAAGAAGGGATGCTATTCTTTTCATTTCAGGGGATTCCTTTCTGTATAAAATTTACAAGATTATAATATCACAATGGTTAAAATATGTCAATATTAAAATTATAAATTGGGAGGTATAATGCATAATTAAAGATAATCGAATACAAAGTAAATATTAAAGCCAACCGCAGTTCAACAGCTGATTGCAGAAGAACAGGCGGTTGGCTTTAATTACGGTTTTATTCGATCAAACAGAATTGGATTTTTATTATCTTTCCTTCTTTTTAACGATTACAACTGCAAAGAGGCAAGCGGCAACGGCAGCTGCAAGTACTATCATTACGGAAGCGTCACCGGTAGGAGGAGTAACTTCACCGGCACCGTCGGTAGTGTCTGCGACAGCCTCGGTTGTAACGACTGCATCAGCGGTTGTATCAACGGTAGCCTCGGTAGTAACTGCGGAATCGGAAGAAGCGGAATCGTCAAGAGGTGCAACGTCCTCGGTGAGTCGGTAAGCATCGCCCTTGTAGTTTTTAAGCTCTTCGGGGAAAACGCCGCCGTCAGGCTGAGTAATGATATAAGAATTTACGATATGCATAGCAAGATCGGATGCTTCGGTGTTAGTCTCATCGTACCAGAGATTTACGGTTTTAACCTTGCCTGCACCAACCATCGTCTGCTTCGCACCGTCAGCATTTACGTGGTCGCCGCCGTGGATGAAGAGGTTAACGGTAAAGGGATAGGTAGCAACGTCGTAGCCGGGGAATATACGCCAGTTAGCTATATTGGCATTCCAGTAAATATACGCCTGACCGGAGCAAGTAAGTCCGGCCTTAAGGGTTGCCCAACCCATCTGACGAACGGCGATCTCGCCCTCAAACTCCATATAGCAATTACCGGTAAGATCTCCGGTATCAACGAAGTTACGGGTATAACCCTGGATGAGGAAGTAAACACCGGACTTAACGGTAATCCAGGTATTATCGTCCATCATTCCGTCGTACTCAGCTCCAATATTGGTAAGGCCCTGAACGACCACGCCTTTCATAGAGGATACGAATACGTCAGCAGTTGTCTGCAGGGTCTCGCCAAGATACATTTCAAGTCCCTCACCCATCGTAATGTGGTTGCCGCGGGCAAGGAATCTTACGTGCTGATCAAAGGTGTTGTTAACAATCTTAATACTTTCAAATACAGTAGGACCTGCAAGAGCATACCACTGACACTCAAGAGGCATAATGAACTGAGCCTTGTTTGCGGGATCTGCAGATGTAATGGTGATCTGACGATCGTGTGCAGGCTCGGTATAATATTCGGTAACCTCAGCGGTTGCAGCAGTATTGGGCGCAATGGTAACGTAATCAACAACCTTTATGGTTCCGCCGGTAGCGGCAAGAGCCTTAAGGGCTGCATCAAGAGTACCGATAGGGGAGCTTGCGGAGCTGCCGTCGCCGGTCGCTTCATCTTTAACGTATACTACCTTCTCGGCTGCAGAAGCAGGAACAGCAAAAAGTACGCAGGAGGAAATAACAACAAGTGCGCAAATCAACAAGGAAGCAATTCTTTTCATTTTCGGGTTTCCTTTCAATATATTATTTGTCTTCCTAACGCAATACTATCATACGCGTTATTGTTCGTCAATCCTTAGTTTAGCACAAGTTTCATATTTTGAAAAAATGTCTCGAAATCATACAACCAAATATGAACAAAACTTTGGTAAAAGATAAGGGTATTAAGCAGAAATTTGCTTAATACCCTTAAGTTACCGACTATTTACCAGAGATATAAAGTACTCTCTTTGAGTTTCATATCTTTCGTTTGTTTTCTTCTTATTTACAAAAACACTTTGAATAAAGCTTTTTTCGCGCAGCACCAGAACCGTATCGGCAGGCAGTGCTTTGAATCCGGGACGAGAGCCAATCGGAAGCTTTGATAACTCAAGAGCACATTCGTCATAAGCCGCCTCACTCTCAATGCCGAGATCGGAAAGGGGAACGAACACGCCAAGGTCCTTGGTATCTTCATATAGGCTTCTGTCTAGCAACAGCACACAATATTCACCGGCGACAAGCGCATAATCAAAATTCTGCAGCGCCTCAGCATTATAGGCTCCGTTATATTCAATGCCCTCTTGCTGATAGTATTCGGCAAGCTCGTCGGGGACGTAAACAATGGTACTGAACGCAACGACGGGCCTGTCATCCCCCTCCGCGCAAGCCTCGGCGGCTTCTTCAATTACCTTTCCGTAAATATCAGCTGAAGCGGCGTAAGTGGGGCCGCAATACATAAGATACATTTCGTATTCAGTCTTTTTTAGGGACTGAACCGTTAGAATAACTGCGGCAATAACGAGAAAAGCCACGATAAAGCAAGCTATCTTATGCTCTTTAATAAGGGTGAGTACAAGCTCACGAAAAGTAGCTTTTTCACCGGGATCGGAATCGTTGTTATTATTTTTAATAAAACTCATCTATCTTCACCAAAATACGTATTTACAAAATTAAAAGGTTATGCTAAAATCAATGGTGAATCAACCGATGATGTTGCCGTCCTTATCAAAGAGAGGAAGCTTTTCAAGATAGATAACGTCGGGGCGATAAGCGGCGTCGCCCTCTGCAAGGACGGTGCAAATTCCAACGAGCTCGCCACCTGCCATTTTTACAAGCTCCTGAAGAGCGTAAGCGCTCTCTCCGGTAGAAACCACATCGTCGGCGATGAGTATTCTTTTGCCCTTCATAAGCTCGGCGTCTGCCGTATCAAGATATAGGGTTTGGGTATTTGCGGTGGATATGGACTGAACCTTGCATTCAAAAACGCCGGACATATAAAGCTTTCTGCCTTTACGGGCAACAAAATACTTGCTGTCACCGTTCAGCTCAGCCATCTCGTGAGCAAGGGGAATACCCTTGGTTTCGGCGGTGAGAATATAGTCATACTCGGGGACCTTCTTTAATAGCTCCTTTGCACACTCGCGGGAAAGCTCCGGGTCTCCTATCATAATAAATCCGGCAATATAAAGATCGTCGGTAACGGGGCAGAGAGTAAGCTGTCTCTTAAGACCTGCAACGTTAAGCTCATAATATTTCATAGCGATCTCTCCTTAGTAAATTTTATGATAATATTATACAGCATTATTTAAAATTGTCAATAAATCACCGAAAAAAATCGGAGGAAAAGAATGATTACGAAAATACCATACGGAAGATCTTTTGTCGAGCTTCACACAGCTGAAGAAGAAAAAGTTGCCGTACTTACTTCTCAGCTTCACAGCATGCATTCCGACGGCAAGGAAATGGAAAAGGTCGAGGCGGCTCTTGATTCACCCATTGGCGCACCGCTTCTTGAAGATTGGGCAAAGGATAAAAAGTCCGTACTTATTATAACGAGCGACCACACACGCCCCGTTCCTTCCCGTGTTTCCATGCCTCCAATACTTGAGCGTCTTCGCAAGTATAACAAGGATATCGTCATAAAGATACTTATTGCAACGGGTGTTCACAGAGAAACGACGGAAGCCGAGCTTTCCGAAAAATTCGGTAAAGAGCTTTACGAGAAGGAAAAGGACAATATCTACGTTCACGACGCATTTGACGGTAACAGCATCGTATATATCGGAACTCTTCCAAGCGGTTGCGAGCTTTCCGTAAACAAGCTTGTTAAAGAAGTTGACGGCGTTATTGCCGAGGGATTTATCGAGCCCCATTTCTTTGCGGGTTTTTCCGGAGGAAGGAAAAGTATTTTGCCCGGTGTTGCCTCAGCTTCCTCCGTTATGCAAAACCACTGCGCAAAGCTGATAGGTGATCCACATTCAAGAACGGGAAATCTTGCAGGTAACCCACTGCACGAGGATATGCTCTGCGCCGCAAAGCTCTGTAAGCTTGATTACATAGTCAACGTTGTGATCGACGGAGATAAAAAGGTTGTGGAGTGCTTTGCCGGAGCTCTTGAAAAAGCCCACGAAAAGGGCTGTGAATTCGTTTCCGAGTATTGCCGCGTTTCTCCCGTATTTGCCGATATAACCGTAACCTCAAACGGCGGATATCCTCTTGATCAGAACGTATATCAGTCTATCAAGAGCATGACGGCGGCAGAAGCTACCGTAAATGAAGGCGGCGTAATAATATGCGTATCAAAATGCAACGACGGTTGCGGCGGAGACGAGCTTTATAAGTGGTTTGCAGAGCACAAGGATGCCGCAGAGGTTGCGGACATTATCGCAAAAACCGCTCCCGTGGATACCGTGGGAGATCAGTGGATGGCACAGATACTTTCCCGCATTATGCTTAAAGCTACGGTCATAATGGTTACTGACGAGTGCTCAAGGCACATAGTTGAGGGCATGAAGATGATCTGGTGCGCTTCCGTTGGTGAGGCCTTAGAAAGAGCAAAGAAGCTTAAGCCCGATTATAATGGAATTACTCTTATTCCCGACGGTATTTCCGTAATAGTGAAATAATGTAACAAAAAAGGACGGAGCGCGCTCCGTCCTTTTTATTTTGTCAGATGATCTCTGCCTTAAGGATCTTGCATTCGTGAATAGGCTTATCCATCATATCGGTCTTGGAATTTGCAATGCGGTCAACGGCATCCATGCCCTCGGTAACTCTACCGAACGCAGCGTACTGTCCGTTAAGGAAATCACCGTCTGCGTGCATAATAAAGAACTGGGAGGACGCGCTGTTGGGGTCGTTGGTGCGCGCCATGGAAACAACGCCGCGCTTATGTGCAAGGGTGTTGTTAAAGCCGTTGGCAATGAACTCGCCGGGGATGCACTCGTCAGAGCCTCCGCAGCCGGTGCCCGTGGGGTCTCCGCCCTGGATCATAAAGCCCGCAATAACGCGATGGAATATAATGCCATCGTAGAAGCCCTCGCGAACCAGCTTCTCAAAGTTTGCGGCGGTTTTGGGAGCGTACTCGGGGAGCAGCTCGATCTTAATGATATCGCCGTTTTCCATAGTGATCTGTACCATAATAAATCTCCTTTTTATAATTACCTCAGTCAGCGGGGATCTCATCCACTATGACCGCGGTCTTGATAACCTGTTTTTCAACGGGCTTGTTGCCGTAAACGGGGCAATTTGCAATGGCATGAACGGCATCCATACCCTTAACCACCTTTCCGAATGCGGCATAATCACCGTCAAGAGACGGAATAGACGTTGCGCAAATAAAGAATTGAGAGGTAGCGCTGTTGGGATCGTTGGTACGGGCCATAGAAATAATGCCCTCGGTGTGCTTAAGGGTATTCTGAGTAAATCCGTTGGAAGGGAACTCGCCCTTTAGCTTTTTATCGGACCCGCCGTAACCGTTTCCCATAGGGTCACCGCCCTGAATAAGAACGCCCGTCTCGACCCTATGAAAAGTAAGTCCGTTATAGAAACCCTCGCTAACGAGCTTTTTGAAGTTGGCAACGGTCTCCGGCGCCTGTGCGGGATAAAGCTCAACGTAGAAAACGCCTCCGCTCTCCATTTCAATCTTAACGTAATCGGAGTCGGGTACGGTTGTGGAACCGCACGCAAAGCATCCGAATGCTGTTACTACGATAATTGCAAAACAAAGAATCCTTTTGATCATTTCGTTTCATTAACCTCCGTTTTTTTATCCGTGATTTGTTTTATCCACTTTTTTGAGAAGAAATGCTTCATGCCGAGTATACCCTTGATAATATCCTCGGACATAAACATAACAGCAACGATAACGACGAAGTTTTCGGGGCGGATAAGGAATCCCGTGATAAGAACTGCGGGAATTCCGCATGCATAAAGTCCTATCATATCAAGGACCCATCCCGCCATAGTATCTCCGCCGGCACGGAAAATACCGCAAATAAGAGTATAAGGGATCATTCGCATAGGAAGCCAGACGCCATAAAAGCGCAGACAACCCAGAGCTGCATTCCTTGCAGCTTCGGTTTCAACGTCAAATAGCGAAACGAGAGGATCGCAGGTGAAAAACAGCACTGCGCCGAGAACAACACCCATCAAAGGAGTCATTACCGCAAACCGCTTTGCTATTAAGTAACCACCCTCGTGATCTCCCGCACCGATGCTTTTACCAACCATTATTGCGCAAGCGCCGCAAATACCTACGAAAAAGACGAAGAACAGCTGCTGAACATTTTCATAAAGGGTGTAGCCCGCGTGATTTTCAACTCCCTGTCTGCCGAGAACCATGGCATAAACGTTGGTTCCAACGCCCCAAAGTGTCTCGTTAAGGAGAACCGGGAGTGCGATCTTTGCATATCCCTTGCAGAAGCTTTTATCAAAAGCAACCATATTTGAAAGCTTGCTTTTAAGCGGGTTGGCTCTGAAAACGAGAAAGCCGAGAAGGATCAGCGCCTGAACGGCAGATCCTATAACGGTAGCTATCGCCGCGCCCTTAAGCTTAAGCTCGGGAAATCCGAAATTTCCGAAAATAAAGCAGTAATTGAAGAAAACGTTGGAAAGGACAGAAACAACGGATGAGATCAGAGGAACAACGACTCTCTCGATGGACCTGAATGAGAAGCTGCATATCTGGGAAAACATAACGAAGGGAACGGCAAACGCGTATATTCTGAGATATTCACCGCCAAGCATCGCCGTATAATCGTTATCAGTAAATAAACGCATCAACGTTGCGGGAAAAAGAAGCAACATAAGCGCGTATACGAGAGAAAGTCCCATAGAAAGGCAAAGCCCGAAGCCAAAGGTGCGCGAAAGATTTTTTGAGTCCTTAGCTCCCCAATACTGGGAAAGCAGGGAAGTGCATCCCGATGCAAAGCCAAAGCCCATAATGTTAAGCAGAAAGCTGAATCTGCCGGCGGCTCCCATTGCGCTGACTGCGTAATCGCCAAGGGAAACTACCATAGCTGTGTCAATCAGCGTGCCGCAGCTTGTAAGCAGATTTTGCAGTGCTATCGGCAAAGCAAGACTTAACGCGGTCTTATAAAAAACTGTATCTATCTTTTTTAACATTTCAATACCTGTTTTAAATGACGGAATTTTGCGTAATATAAATAGAAGGGGGTGAATAGTTGAATTACACGGAAAAAGCGGCAAAAATCATATATTTTTTTGGGTACGGAGTTACGGTATATTTACTGCTTAAGTACGGCTTACCCGCCGTTCTTCCGTTCATAATCGCGTTCGTAGCTTCAACTGTGGCGGAAAAAGCAGCAAATAAGCTAACGAAGAAAACAGGCACGAGCAGGAGAGTGTACTGTGCTTTGATAATAATTCTGGTCATCTCTGTAATGCTGAGCTTATCAGCCGTGATCGTGGGAAGACTTGTTTATGAGGCAAAAGAATTCGCGGAAGAATATTTAAACGACAACGAAAAGATTGAAATTCTTCTTAACGGAGCAAACGGATTATCGGCAAAAATTACCGAAAAGCTCAACATAAGTGAATCTGCTCGTCAGATGGTTGCCACAGCAATGGACAGCGCAACTGAAAAGATAGCGGAAATAGTACTTGGAAAGATAGGCTCTATTATTGAAAAATCCGCTTCATTGATCCTTACAGGATTACCGTCCTGGTTACTTTTTATAACCGTTACGACCATATCCACATTCTACCTTGGGTGCAGCAAGAAAGGAAACGACGGAATTTCGTCGTTGCTCACAACCGAACAAAAGAAAAAGATTTTAAAGCTTAAAAGCGGTGTGGCAGTTACGGTAATGCGTTATATAAGAGCGTATTCACTTATCTTGACCGTGACCGCCGCTGTTTTGTTCGTTGGTTTTACGATCTTAAAAATTAAATACGCCTTTATAATTGCTTTGCTCGTTGCAGTGCTGGATCTTCTTCCTGTGATAGGCATAGGCACGGTTTTGATACCGTGGGCGTTAATAGAGATAGCAAACGGGAATCACGGAGTAGGCTTTGGGCTTATTGCGGTATTTGCCGTTGCGGTAGTCACAAGGGAGATAGCTGAAGCGAAAATAATCGGAAGATGCGTCGGTACCAATCCGATTATAACACTAACAGCGATGTACGCAGGCCTCAAGCTGTTTGGATTTGCAGGCCTTTTGCTGGCGCCGATGCTGTTATCGGGCATTATTGCTTACCGCGCGGAAAAAAGCAAGGCCGCCGATATCAAAGAGGGGGCCGTCCCCAAGTGAGAAAAGACTCACACCCATTGAATCTGCAAAATTAGAAATACGCTTGTAATCGGGATGTCTTTTAATATCGCCGCAAAAATATAAAGTGTTATCCGTCGGAGAGTAGCCGGAAGCACCTCCGATAAAACCGAAGGAATAACCGTTGATTCCGATATTGCCCTCGGAGATCAGAAGACAAGAAACCGAGTTTTCCGTGAGTACGCGAAATACGGAGGGATCGGCAGTAATAATTCCTTCGCCGCACACTGCACAGCTGCAGGCGGCGTAGCCCTGATTTACGTGGATCAGCGGTATAGAGTTTTTTTCAGCTATATTTACAATAACGGGGGATACGCATTTTTTGTTTCCGTAGATCTTTCCGCCGTGGTACAGAACGTTATATTTTGCTTCCTCGGGGTATTTTGAAAAATCCTCTGAGTTATCGGTAACTATCGAATATCCTGCGGCGTTAAATGCTCCCGTAAGGGAAGAGGCGCTGCAGGAATATTTCTCGTTTATTACTACCGCATCAAGTACACGCGCAAACAGCATATCGCAATGTCTTGAAACGGGCTCAGACAGCAAAGAGAACCGCGGCACGGTAATAACCTCGTAGCCGCGGTTTTGTAAATTATTAACGTAGTCGGGGGCATCACTGCCCAAAGCAACGAAATTGATCATTTTTACCGGAATATCACAGAAGCGCGGATTGCTCCGCGCTTCTAAATAGCTCAAAGGGAAACTCTTCCGGAACGAACGGAACGAAGACAACGAGAACAAATGTTCACGGTCTTGTGCTCACCGTTAACAACGACCTTCACAGTTCTGATATTAGGCTTCCAAGTTCTATTGGTCTTTCTGTTAGAGTGAGAAACATTGTGACCAAAGGTAACGCCCTTCTCGCATACGCAGCACTTTGCCATATCTGACACCTCCTACACCGCTTATGCTATGCGGTAAATAATACGATGGATCTACACAACGCTGTATAGTATACCATAAGATTTTAGAAAATGCAATAGAAAATTCAAATTTTTTTGCCATAATCAGCAAGAAATATAGAAAATCAACGTATAATTTCGCTGATGCAAACCCCTTCCTCGTGGCCTTTAACCAAGACTTTGGCAAACTCTCCCTTTATAATACCGTCACCTCTGACGGAGTATTCAACGAAATCTGCTCCGTGTGCGGTAAAGCTGCCGTCTTCGAGCTCTGTTTCGATAAGCACGCGCCGAACGGATCCAACGGGGGAAAGGCGCTTTACCGATGTTGCTTTTACCGCGTCGCGGATCTCACCAAGACGTGCCGCTC
>SVSB01000059.1 GCA_015064505.1 Oscillospiraceae bacterium | reverse complement strand
CATCTTGCCCTGATAGTACTGCTCAAAGCCCTGGGGGTTGGTGAGTATTCCCGTTACTCCAAGCTCTGTACAGATTCTTACGTCCTCAAGGGATCCTGCTCCGTAAATTTCCATTTTCTTTCCTCCATAGTAATTTCAATGGGTTATACTTTAACTCATACAGTATATCACCGCCTGAATTATCAATCAAGCAAATTGGTGGGATATGACAATAATTGAACAGCGGATGACAAGATTTGACAGACAAATCACCTCGTCTCGGAGGTATACCACTCTAAAAACGCCGTGCAGTTTTCCTCTCTTACGTAGTCTCCTCCCTTGATGATAAGGGAAAGCATCTCCTGCTCGTCCTCGCTTTTGCTCTTCTTTTTAGTCATTACCTTTATAAGGACGTCTATCATATTTTTATAGATACCCTTGAGTGCCTCGTGATCCATACCACCCTGCAAGGTAAAAAGAGGGATATCCGCGGGTACTCGCGCCGTTTTGCGCACTTCGTTAAGCAACGCGCCCGTTGTGCAAAGACCGATCCCGCAGACAGCACGAACGTCAAATTTTCTCTTGGCCGCACCGTATCCAACGATACTGCTTGCCATCAGCCATCCCATATAGATGACCTTGCTTCCCTTTTCAAGCTTTTGCTTTGCTTCCTCAAGGGATAACACGGGCAGACCGATCTTTTCTCCGATCATACGGGCATACCTTTCCGTATGCCCCGTGTTTGAAGAATACACTATTGCCTTGAACATATTATCTCCTAACGGAAACGGGCACGGATGGACCGTGCCCGTCTATATATTGGTTTAATACATGCCGCCCATTCCTGCAGCTGCAGCAGGATCAACGGCGGGAGCGGGCTCCTTGATATCAGAAACCACAGCCTCGGTGGTAAGAACGGTGGATGCAACGGAAGCCGCGTTCTGGATAGCGGAACGGGTTACCTTGGTGGGGTCAACGATACCTGCCTTGATCATATCGCAGTAGGTCTCGGTGTAAGCGTCAAAGCCCCAGTCGAGCTGCTTCTTCGCTCTTACGTTGTTAACAACTACGGATCCCTCAAAGCCGGCGTTCTCCGCGATCTGACGGAGGGGCTCCTCAAGAGCGCGAACAACAAGCTTAACACCGGTGCGCTCGTCACCGTCAACGGTGTCGATAAGAGCCGCTACGTCGTCAATGATATTTACGAGAGCAACACCGCCTCCTGCAACGATGCCCTCTTCAACTGCCGCTTTGGTAGCGTTGAGAGCGTCCTCGATGCGGAGCTTCTTTTCCTTCATTTCAGCCTCGGTAGCCGCGCCAACCTTAATAACGGCAACGCCGCCTGCAAGCTTTGCAAGTCTTTCCTGAAGCTTTTCCTTATCAAACTCGGAGGTGGTAGCCTCAAGAGCCGCACGGATCTGAGCAACTCTTGCCTTGATCTCCTCGCTGCTTCCCGCACCGTCAACGATGATGGTGTTCTCCTTGTTTACCTTGATCTGACGGGCACGACCCAGCATATCAAAGGTTGCATCCTTAAGCTCAAGACCAAGCTCGGAGGTAATTACCTGACCGCCCGTGAGAGTTGCAATATCGCGGAGCATCTCCTTGCGGCGATCGCCGAAGCCGGGAGCCTTTACTGCAACGCAGGTGAAGGTGCCGCGGAGACGGTTAAGAACGAGAGTGGTGAGAGCGTCGCCCTCAATATCCTCTGCAATGATGAGAAGCTTTTTGCCGTTCTGAACGATCTGCTCAAGAATAGGGAGGATCTCCTGAATAGCGGAGATCTTCTTATCGGTGATAAGAATGTAAGCGTCGTCAAGAACAGCCTCCATCTTATCGGTATCGGTAGCCATATAGGGGGAGAGGTAACCGCGGTCGAACTGCATACCCTCAACTACCTCGCAATAGGTCTCTGCAGACTTGGACTCCTCAACGGTGATAACGCCGTCGGAGGTTACCTTTTCCATTGCGTCTGCAATAAGGGTACCGATGACCTCATCTCCGGAGGAAACAGTACCAACTCTTGCGATATCAGCGGTGCCGTTTACCTTCTTGGAGTTGGCAACCAGCTTATCAACGGCAAGATTAACAGCCTTCTGAATACCCTTGCGAACGACCATGGGGTTAGCGCCTGCGGCAACGTTCTTCATACCCTCTTTGATAAGGATCTGTGCAAGAAGAGTTGCGGTGGTAGTACCGTCGCCTGCCGCGTCGTTAGTCTTGGTAGCAACCTCACGAACGAGAGAAGCACCCATATTTTCAGCGGCATCCTCAAGCTCGATCTCCTTTGCAATGGTAACACCGTCGTTAGTGATCAGGGGAGCGCCGAACTTCTTTTCAAGAACAACGTTTCTGCCCTTGGGTCCAAGGGTTATTTTAACGGTGTCGCTGAGCTTATCAACACCGCGAAGGAGCGCGTTGCGCGCCTCGATTCCGTAAATAATATTCTTTGCCATTTCAGTAATCTCCTTTCTTACTCAACGATGGCGAGGATCTCGCTCTGGCGAACGATGCTGTACTCAACGCCGTCGCACTTAACCTCTGTACCTGCATATTTAGCGCAGATAACCTTATCACCGACCTTAACGGTCATCTTAACTTCCTTGCCGTCAACTATTCCGCCGGGTCCTACGGCAACAACCTCAGCAAACTGGGGCTTTTCCTGTGCGGTGCCGGGAAGGATGATACCGGAAGCGGTGGTCTCCTCTGCCTCGGTCGCTTTAACGACAACTCTGTCCGCAAGCGGTTTGATCGTCATAATATGTTCCTCCTGAATATATGTCCGTATAACGGATGATTTTGAATTTTGATTAGCACTCTTTTCGGGCGAGTGCTAATCACGAACTATATTCTACACAATAAAGTTGGAAAAATCAATACTTTTTTGAAATTTTTTAAAAAATTCATAAATTAGAAACATTTATTTTTGCAATTTCGGAAGCAGTCTGCTATTTTAGATAAAAAACCGCAAAATACCTCGGCGAATTCCGTCATTATTATAAGCATAGGGTTAATTCTATGCGAATAGAATATATAAATTTCCTTCGGAGATGATTATGATCCGATTCATTGAGACGTTTACCTCCGCAGTGCTTACCCCCGCGGTAATGCTGCTTCTGCTTATTGCGGGAGCTGCGGTATATACCTGTGCATCTCCCCACAAGGTTGCGCTGTGCTTCTTAAAAAACAGGAAAGAAAGGGGAGGCAATTCCCTTTCCGCTACCCTTACGGCACTTGCAGGAACCCTTGGAGTGGGTAATATCTCAGGGGTTGCCCTCGCCATTGCCTACGGAGGGTGCGGCGCCGTATTCTGGATGTGGATATCCTCTTTTTTCGCTATGGCAGTTAAATATGCGGAGATACTGCTTGCTTCCCATTACAGGATCAAGGAAAAAAACGGATATCACGGCGGGGCGCCCATATATTTACGCGCCGCATTCAGGGGAAAGGCGGGGCGCTGTCTTTCTGCTTTTTTTGCCGCTCTGTGCATCCTTGCATCCCTTACGGTGGGCTCGTCCGTGCAATCACTGGCGGCAGCGGAATCCGCAAAGGAGGCCTTCGGTATACCCCCGATTCTTACGGGCGCCGCTCTTGCTGTCTGTGCTTTTTTATGTACGGTCGGAGGAAGCAGAAGGATAGAAAAAGTAACGGGGGCGCTCGTGCCGATCATGAGCGGCGCTTACCTGATTCTATCATTATATATAATCTTATGCGAGTTTGAGAATATTCCGCACATTCTTTCCTTGATAATACGATCTGCTTTCGGTATTCGCCCCGCAATCGGAGGTATCGGTGCTTTCGGTATGCTCAGCGCCGTAAGATACGGAGTTTCAAGAGGACTGATCTCCAACGAGGCGGGATGCGGCACGGCGCCCTTTGCCCATGCAAGAGCGGCGAGAGAGCCTGCAGAACAGGGCCTCTTCGGCATTCTGGAGGTATTTATCGATACCGTGGTGCTTTGCACCGCCACCGCCGTCTGCATCATCGCCGCTTACGGAAACAGTGTTCCCGCCGACAGGGGCGGAATGATCCTTGTGAGCAACGCCTTTGAAAAATATCTCGGAGCTTTTGCTCCGACAGCACTATGCATTGCCGTTGTTATGTTTGCATACGGAAGCATAATTTGCTGGTATTTTTACGCCACCGAATGCATCTCAATGATCACGGGTGCAAAATGGATAGCCCCGTTTTTTTCCCTTGCCTTCATTCTTGCCACCGCTCTCGGCTCGGTATCGGGCGGCGGTGTCTGGCTCATATCCGACGTATGCATCAACCTTATGCTTACCACCAACACCGCCGCCGTATTAAAGGAGCGGAACACGGTAAGACGCGTTTCAACTCGCTATATATCTTCCTTTTCCAGCAATTCTGCGGAAAGGACGGAAATCGCATCCTCCATCCGCTCACGCGGCAAAGCAAGTGCAATGCCGCACTCGGAAACGGAAGCTCCGTAAAAATTGATTTCGTATCGCCACAGCAGCCGCAGAGCTCTGCACAGCACTCCGCCGCCCACAAGCCCCACTCCGAAAAGTCTTACAACGCAACAGGGACATATAACCTCCCCGCAGACGCGCTCTCCGTTTTTATAAACGCAATAAGCCTTGCCGGAGTATAAGCTCCTCATCAGCTCATCGCCAAGGGCGGTTTGCGGTCCGCATCTTGCCATAATGCAATCCCCTTCTCCGCAAATGCCGTGAACGACACCGTCAAAACCCGTTTGCATATAAAGATCCCTCCGCTACATTTTACGCAAGCGGAGGGATCTTGACACTCATTATATCAAAGCACTTCTATTACAGCGGATACCGACAGTCCTGAAGTTTTGATCTTTTCCTTAAGAGATACAAGGCTCATCTTGTTTTTGAGAACAAACGCAGTCTTTTCTTTAGATGCAATTATCTTATCAATGCCACCGAAAGTCTTTTCCACGGCACTTACGTCCGCGGTATCGGCGCAAACGTAATACTGTGCGGGAATTTCATCGGCGCATCCGGTTTCTGCGGCACTTGCGGCCTTCCAGGGCTCACCGTTAACTGCCGCACCGCTTGCAATACGGATAACGTCGCTTGCAACGGCACTTGCGGTAGGCTCACTGCCCGCGCCTCGACCGTAGAACATAACGTCGCCAACGTAATTACCGCGCACACTCACGCCGTTAAACACGTCGAAAACGTGAGAAAGAGGATTTGAATGGGGCACGAAGCAAGGACGGACAAGCTCAACGATACGTCCGTCATCACTCTTGAACGCACTGCCGATAAGCTTAACGGAGTATCCCATCTTCTCGGCGTTTTCAATATCGGAGAGAGAAAGGGCAGTGATGCCCGTGGTGCTTATGCCCTTCACGTCAAGAAGCTTTCCGAAGGCAATGGCGCCGAGTATGCATATTTTGCGGCAGGTATCCTTGCCCTCTATATCCGCAGAGGGGTCTGCTTCCGCATAGCCGTTTTTCTGCGCACCCGCAAGTGCATCCCCGAAGGTTGCACCGTCATCCTTCATTCTTGTGAGGATATAGTTGGTGGTTCCGTTAAGGATGCCGTCAACGCGCTCAATGCGGTTCACCGTAGCAAGATCCTCGGCGAGAGGACGGAGCACGGGTATGCCTCCTCCAACGGCGGCTTCAAACATATAGCTGACGTTATTTTCTGCGGCTATGGTAAGCAGCTCAACTCCGAGGGTGGCAACTATTTCCTTATTGGAGGTAACTACGCTTTTGCCCGCCTTAAGCGCCGCAACGGTAAATTCGTATGCGGGATGCAAACCGCCGATAACCTCACAAACGACGGAGATATCCTTATCGTTTATTATATCGTTAATATCGTGGGTGATCCTTTCGGCAAAGGGAGAGTCGGGAAAATCGCGAAGATCGAGAATGCGCTTTACGTATACGTCATCCCCAACTTTATTTCTGATAAGCTCGGCGTTTTCGGTAATAAGGGCGGCGGTACCCGAGCCAACGACACCGAAGCCGAGAATTGCAACATTTATCATAATGCACTCCAAGAATATGTTTTAAGTTATTTTAACACGACAAAGCGCCAAAATCAAGCAGAAAGCGCAAGTCTTGACCATTTTATAAAATAATTCTTTATTTTTCCTTCACGCTGTGGTAAAATCTTTTCATAAATCACAAGGAGCAGCTATGAAAAGACCCACACAGAGAGAAACGAACCCGTTTCCCTACTCCGATTCCAATAAAAGATACCGCACCTACGATTATTTCCTTAGAGAAAAATTCGGCTGCAAGGTGGCAAAGATCCCCCTTGCGGGAAACTTCACCTGCCCTAATATCGATGGCAAAAAGGGGCACGGCGGATGCATATACTGCGCATCGGGCTCGGGAAAGTTTAACGCCCCCGCCTCTCTGCCCATTGAGGAGCAGTATTCGATGATGCTTGAAAGTATGCGCAAAAAATGGAACGTAACGAAAACCATACCCTATTTTCAAGCTCACACCAATACTTACGCGCCCACGTCCGTCCTTGAGCCGATGTTCAGAAAAGCGATCTCTCTGCCGGGCGCCGTTGGTCTTGCAGTTGCAACGCGGGCAGACTGCATCAGCAACCGTTGCGCGGATATGCTTTCCGAGGTTGGCAAAGAGACCTTCCTTACGGTGGAGCTTGGACTCCAGACCGCAAACGACGGTACGGCAAAGCTCATTAACCGTTGCCACAGCTACGACGATTTTCTTCGGGGCTATTCCCTGCTTAAGAGCCGCGATAATATAAACACCTGCGTTCACCTTATTCTTGGTCTCCCCGGCGAGAGCAGAGAGGATATGATATACACCGTAAAAGCAGTTGCAAAGCTGAAGCCCGATCAGGTGAAATTTCACCTATTATATATTCTTAAGGATACCGTTCTCGGAGATATGTATCTGCGCGGAGATTATAAGCCTCTCTCCCGCGAAGAGTACGTTTCCGTGCTTGCGGAAGCTCTGACCTACCTGCCCAAAGAAACGGTCATCGGCAGAGTTACGGGTGACGCGCCCGCCGCAGATCTTCTTGCCCCCGAATGGAGCCGCAAAAAGCTGACCGTGATCGACGAGCTCGACAAGCTGCTTTATGACACTTCAAAATACCAAGGAATAGCTTATTCGGACAAGTAATTGTGCACATTGCACAATTTGAGCGCTTTCCATTCTACATTCACCACAGCGCAAAATACAAAATTTCATCTTGAATTGTTACACAAAAAAAGCTATAATATTAAAAGGATGCTTATTTATGGGTATTCAATCTTGATTTTAGGAGCAATATCACTATGGCGAATTTTAACACAAAAAGCATCAGAAACATTGCACTTCTCGGACACGGCAGCAGCGGTAAGACCTCTATAGCAGAGGCTATGCTTTATCGCACTCACGCAATCGACCGTCTTGGCAAGCCCACCGAGGGAAACACCGTAAGCGATTACGATGCAGAGGAGATCAAACGCGGTTATTCTATTTCATCTTCAATTATACCGATTACATATAAGGACTGCAAGATCAACCTGATAGATTCCCCCGGCTTCCTTGATTTCGTGGGTGAGTCTTTGCAGGCAACCAGAGTTGCCGACAGCGCCATCATCGTCGTTGACGGTAAGGCAGGCGTTGAGGTAGGTACCGAGCTTGCGTGGGACTACGCTACAGAGGCAAACATTCCCAAGGCTTTCTTCATCAACAAGTTCGACGATCCCGAGTGCCGCTTCAAGAAGGCTTTTGATTCCCTTCGCGAGCATTTCGGAGTTACCGTCTGCCCCATCACCATACCTATGATAGAGGTAGATAAGGTAATCGGCTTCCTTAACCTCGTTGATATGCGTACCTACGTATACGATAAGGAAGGTAATATCTCCGAGTCTCCCATTCCCGAAGAATTTTTACCCGTTGCGGAAGAATACCGCAGTATGCTGTTTGAGTCCATCGCTCAGACAAGCGAAGAGCTGATGGAAAAGTTCTTCAACGAGGAAGAGATCACCTATCAGGAAGCGGTTGACGCTATCCACGAGGGTATCATCCACGGCGATATCGTTCCCGTATTCTGCGGTGCGGCCGCAAAGATGTGGGGCATTCTCACGGTGCTTGATACCATCGTTGACTCCTTCCCCCGTCCTACCGCCCGCAAGGTTGAGCACGATATTGAGGGTAACGAGATCGCTATCGAGCCCGATGGAGAGACCAGACTCTTCGTATTCAAGACCATTGCCGATCCCTTCGTTGGTAAGATGTCCTTCTTTAAGGTTATGAACGGCGAGCTTACGAAGGATATGACCTTCATTAACAACACCAGCGGCGTTCAGGAAAAGATGGCTCGCATCTACACCATGCGCGGCAAGAAGCAGACCGAGGTTGATTCTCTCTGCTGCGGCGATATCGGTATGATCGCAAAGCTCAACAAGACCAACACAAACGATACTCTCGTTGTATCCTCCACCGGTCTTAAGTACAGAACCATCAAGTACCCCACTCCCTATATGACCATGAGCATCGTTCCCACCGCCAAGGGCGACGAGGACAAGATCAGCTCCGGTATTTCCAAGCTTCTTGAAGAGGATCTTACTCTCCGTTACGAGAACAACGCAGAGACCAAGCAGATGGTTATCAGCGGTCTTGGCGATATCCACCTTGAGGTCATCACCTCCAAGCTGAAGAGCCGCTTCGGTACCTCCGTTACTCTTGCAGCTCCCAAGATCCCCTACCGCGAGACCATCACCAAGACCGTTGAGGTTGAAGGAAAGCACAAGAAGCAGTCCGGTGGACACGGTCAGTACGGTCACGTTAAGATCAAGTTCGCTCCCGGCGAGGCAGAGGGTCTTACCTTTACCGAGTCCATTTTCGGCGGAAGCGTTCCCAAGAACTTCCACCCCGCAGTTGAAAAGGGACTTCAGGAAGCAATGCAGAAGGGCGTTGCAGGTTACCCCATGGTAAATCTTGCGGCTAATCTGTACGACGGCTCTTATCACGACGTTGACTCCTCCGAGATGTCCTTCAAGCTTGCCGCAAACCTTGCTTATAAGGAATGCCTCAAGCTGGCGGCACCCGTTCTTCTTGAGCCCATCGTTGAGATGCACGTTTCAATTCCCGAATCCTACGTTGGTGACGTTATGGGCGATCTCACCAAGCGCCGCGGCAGAGTTATGGGTATGAACCCCGCAGATAAGAAGGGTTACACCATTATCGACGCCGAGATCCCGAAGGCCGAGACCGTAGACTACCCCATCTCCCTCCGCGCAATGACTCAGGGCCGCGGAAGCTTTGATTACGAGTTCATCCGCTACGAGCAGGTTCCCTCCAACATTGCCCAGAAGATCATCGCCGCTAACCAGAGCGAGGAATAATTAAAAAACAACGCAAAAAGAATACGAGAACGTTTTCGCGTTCTCGTATTCTTTTTATATTATCATTACAAACAACCTTCACTCGGAAAGGATTCATTTACATGAGAGCAATAACTTCATCGATGCTAAAATCGTTCGAAAACTGTCTACTTAGCGAGGAAAAGACCTTTTCTACCATCCACAAATACATGCACGACGTTTACGAATTTCGAGAATGGCTCGGCAACAAAGAAATTAAAAAGTCATTAGTTCTTGAATACAAAACAACTATCAGCAGAAGTTACGCCCCCACTAGCGTGAATGCAGTTCTATCTTCCCTCAACAGCTTTTTCAAATTTATGAAATGGCACGATCTAAGGGTAAAAAGCCTAAAAATCCAGAAGCAAACGTTTGCTTCAGCGGAAAAAGAATTGTCAAAGGACGAATACAATAGACTTTTACAAGCCGCAAGCATCAACAAAAACAAACGATTATATCTATTGATGCAAACAATTTGCTCCACCGGAATCCGTGTGTCAGAGTTGAGATATATTACAGCCGAAGCTGTTTTTCGCGGTGTTGCGGAAATAAAC
>SVSB01000058.1 GCA_015064505.1 Oscillospiraceae bacterium | reverse complement strand
CTCAGGCAGAGGCGCTCCCTTTTTGTTCTTACGGACGAGCTCCATTATCTTAAACGCGTGGCTGTCCTCAAGCCCCTTATGGAGCAGATAGGTCATAATACCGTCACGGGTTCCGATAACCTCGGAAATAGTGCAAGTGCCGTTTTTGATCAGATCCTGAGCATTGCCAGCCCAAACGTCGGTACCGTGGGTAAGACCCGAGATCTGCAGAAGGTCTGAGAAATTCTTGGGCTGTGCCTCCTCAAGCACCTGAATAACCAGCCTCGTTCCCATCTCGGGCAGACCGAGAGTGCCCAGATTGCAGTTATCCATCGCGCCGCGAGGAATACCCAAGGGCTCGCTTGAGAGGAACAGCTCGTATACCTTTGGATCGTTCATAGGGCAATCAAGAACGCTTGTGTTGGTATAATCCTCCAGCTTCTTATACTTGGTGGGAATATCGTGTCCGAGCTCGTCAAGCTTAAGAATAGTATCGTGCAGATAAGAGAACTGGAAGTGAGTGGTTATAATATCGGAATCGGGATTGTCCGCGGGATGCTGAACGGGAGTGAAATCGTAAACGTCGTACTCCTTGGGAACAACGATGATACCGCCGGGGTGCTGACCCGTTGTGCGCTTAACGCCAACGCATCCCGTAACGATGCGCATTATCTCCGCTTCGCACATATCCATTCCCTTGGATTCCACGTACTTCTTAACGAATCCGAAGGCGGTCTTATCCGCAAGAGTGCCGATGGTACCTGCGCGGAACACGTTGCCCTCGCCAAAGAGCTGCTCCGTATATTTATGTACCTTGCCCTGCACTTCACCGGAGAAGTTCAGGTCGATATCGGGGGATTTATCGCCGTAGAAGCCAAGGAACGTTTCGAAGGGGATATCGTGCCCCTCCGCAATAAGCTTGGTTCCGCATTCGGGGCACATACGGTCGGGCAGATCGTAGCCGGAGCCCACGGAGCCATCCGTATAGAACTCGCTCCAACGGCAGTTGGGGCAATAATAGTGAGGCTGCAGGGGGTTTACCTCCGAAATTCCGCCCATTGTGGCAACGAAGGAGGAACCAACGGATCCGCGGGAGCCGACGAGATAACCGAGGCTCTCGCTGTAAGAAACGAGCCTCTGTGCGATCATATAAAGCACCGCAAAGCCGTTCTTGATAATGGAGGTAAGCTCTTTTTCAAGGCGCTTTGATACGATCTCGGGCAGAACGCCGTTGTGCTCGTACATAGATCTTGCCTTATCCCAACAGCGCTGCTGAAGCTCTTCCTCGGCACCCTCCATATTGGGAGTGTAGGTTCCGTCGGGAATGGGCTGTATCTGCTCGATCATATCCGCGATAAGATTGGTATTTGTAACTACCACCTCTTCCGCCTTTTCCGCGCCGAGATAGGAAAATTCCTCCAGCATTTCGTCGGTGGTATGGAGATAAAGACCGCAATCCCTGTCGCAATCGCGGAATTTCATACCCGCAAGGATGATCTTTCTGTAGACCTCGTCCTCGGGATCCATAAAGTGCGCGTCACCCGTTGCGCAAACGGGCTTGCCGATCTTTTCGCCAAGAGCGCAGATGCGGCGGTTTATATTGCGAAGCGCCTCGTCATCGGGAAGCTTACCCTCGTCAACCAAAAATCTGTTGTTGGAAAGAGGCATTATCTCAAGATAATCGTAGAAGCGGGCGATATTTTCTATATCGGCGTCGCTTCTTCCGTCAAGGATGGCGCGGTAGACCTCGCCCTGCTCGCAGGCGGCACCGATAATTATACCGTCGCGATGCTGTTCAAGGACGGTTTTGGGAATACGCGGCTTCTTATAATAATAGTTCAAATAGCTCTGGGAAATAAGCTTATAGAGGTTCTTGAGACCCGCATAGTTCTGCACGAGCAGAGTCATATGGTAGGTCTTAAGACGGGATGGATCGGACTGATCCGCCATTGCGCGCTTAAGTCCCTCAATATCCGTAACACCCTCGCGGCGCAGCTTTGCAGTCATACAGCCGAAGATCCTTGCAAGCATTGCCGCATCGTCGTATGCGCGGTGGGCGTTGTATTCTCCAAGGCCAAAGTATTTTGCAAGCTGCTCCTGCTTGTGTCCCTTAAGCTCGTGATTGAGATAACGGGACATGGCAAGGGTATCAAGATAGGTATAATCAAACTTTTTGCGATATTTTTCCGCGGCGGTACGCATAAAGCCCATATCGAAGTTTGCGTTATGGGCAACAAGCACTCTGTCCCCCGCGAACTCCATGAACATATCAAGGGCAACGTCGGGAGTTGGCGCACCCTTTACGGTCTCGTCGCTGATGCCCGTAAGCTCCGTAACTTCTGCGGGAATGGGCATACCGGGATCCACGTAGGTTCCGAAGGTATCCTTCACTTCCCCGCCCGAAACGAGCACGGCGCCGATCTCCGTAATCCCGCAGGAAAGGGGCGAAAGGCCCGTGGTTTCTATATCAAATACAATGAACTCGTCGTTGAAATCCCCAACCTTATCTCCGTGCACGGCACTTTCCGTATCGTCGCAGAAGTAAGCCTCCATGCCGTAAAGCACCTTGATATCTCCCTGCTTTTTGGCGGCTATCATCATATCGGGGAAGGACTGCACGTTTCCGTGGTCGGTTACCGCAATAGCAGTATGCCCCCATTTCTTTGCGCGGGAAACAAGCTTGCCCGCGTCTATGGTTGCGTCCATCTGGCTCATTACAGTATGGCAATGGAGCTCAACGCGCTTCTTTTCGGCAGTGTCCTTGCGCTCTATACGCTTTATCGTAGCAAATGAAAGGGGTTTTATATAGAAATTACCGTCAAATTTATCAAGCTCGTTAATTCCGCAAAAGACCGCGCAGGTACCGGGGGCTATATCGGAAAGCGCGTCGTGGCTCCCCGCCTTGACGGTGGTCTTGATATAAAGAGATGCCTCCATATCCGTAACGCCAACGGTGAGTATCTCACTGCCGCCTCTTTTGGTCTCCTTGCGCTCAACGGAAAACACCTCTCCGATAAAGGTGGTAAGCCCGTGCTTTTTATAGGTGGTTGCAATGGGCACTGCGCTGTCAACGTCTATCTCCGTGCCGTATACCAGCTCAGGCTCGGAAACGTCGTATTTTCTGTATTTGCCTTTAAAAATATTACCCTCGCGTACGTACTCGGTGCTTGCGTTCTCATACTTGAACATGGCAACGGGAAGCTCCTGCGTTTCTCCGTCCTTTGCCTTGGGTATCTGCAAAAAGGGCGCCGCAACTGCGGCGTAAATGGAGTTATAGCTGTTGCCGTTATCCTTCTTTTGGGGGGCGGGGGCAGGTGCGTTACCGCCGTTGCTTTTAGGGGCGGGGGCATCGTTATCCGTGGGGACGGCGTTAAGCAAAGCGTTAAGATCAGCATAATAGCGGTTAAGCTCGTCAAGAAGAAGCTTTTCCATCTCCGCGCCCTTGCGCTCTGCGGCGGCGGCATCGGATACCACCTCAACCTCTATCTGCAAAGCAAATCGCTCCGCGATCGCGTTTGCAATGGCAAATTCCGTGCCAAGACCCTTTATAACGGGAATGGCGTCCACGTATGGCATATGGAGCCTTACCTTTTCCTTCGTTACCTCAAGGCGCACGTCGTCAAAATATCCGAGGGGCAAGAATCCGCAAAGCTGTGCGTAAAGAATTATATCCTTTACGGCGCGCTCGCAAAAAAGCTCGGAGGGGTATTTTACTATGGTATCAACGCCGTTTATATCGTAGGAGGTGCGAATACCGTCGCGCAACGCGGCAAGATGGCGCTCGTTTACAAGCTCGCCAAAATGCAGGGTAAGCTCAATAACACGCGCTTCCCTGTCAGCACGCACCGACCAATCCGTCAGCTTGCGGATAAGCTGCCATTCGCTTATCTCAGGCTTGTATTTTTTAAAATATTCGCAAAAATCCTTCATAAGATGATTCCTCGCCTCTTTCGTACGTAGCACGATATTCCGTGTAGGTATTTTATCACACTTTTATCTGCCGTACAAGTAGAAAAATAAAAAAGGCAAAAATCGAAGCATATACTGGAAAGCCTACCACCGTTGTTAAGGCGGAGGAGGAGGTATGCGCCGAGGTGCTTACCAAGATGTTCAATATGCCTTCTGCTTGGGAGGCAATGGGCGAGATGTTCGGAGAGGTTGAAGGATCTGAAAGACTTATCAACCGTATGAAAGCGGCAACGAAGCGCATCTTTGATAACTTCAGGAAGAAGTTCGGCGGAGAGATCCCCGGCGGCAAGCTGACCACCTTCCGCGACCATCTTGACACATTGCTCACCAAAACGTTTGAGGGCTACACCTCCGTTAACGAAGCTGCAGAGGAAAACGCCCCCAAAAAGAAGACCAAAGCCGAGAAGAAAGCCAAAGCGGAAACCAAGGCAGAGCCCGAGGTGGTGGAGGAAATTGATCTTGACGAAGAGCTTGACGAGGACTTTGACGAAGAATTCGACGACGGTCTCACCGATGAGGAGCGCGGCGCGGTTGATCTTGCCTCCGACTACCTTGAGGGCGAAATAAAAAATACCGCCGATGGCGGTAGGATGTATTCCTTTGCGGGCACCAATGCCGAAATCGCAAATATTGCATCTTTGGAAACCGCACAAAAAATGCTTGACGCTGGGACGGACGACGAGGCCGTACGTAAGGAAACGGGATGGTTTAAGGGATACGACGGTAAATGGCGATTTGAACTTAGTGATCGTGATATGGAAGTAGACACAAGAGGTAAGTTCCACTCTAATCCGGATATAAGAAGATATACAGAATTGGTAGATAAAGTATATTTTCAGGGCACGGCCTCGGAAGCAGAAATTCAAGACTTGCGGTCTCTTGAAGAAAAACTGAAAGGTGTGCGTGTTGAGCCGAAAACGTTAGGCGAGCTCATAAAGCATGATAATTTGTTTGCCGCATATCCGCAACTCAAAGACTTGGAGGTTTATTTTTCGGACATTGATGCAAACGGAGCTTATAGTCCTGTTTTCAAGGAGATAGTTTTGCAAAAACGCCTTAAACTTGATAAAAACAAGCTTTCCAAAACGCTAATACACGAAATCCAACACGCAATACAAGACATCGAAGGCTATGCAGCAGGTTCGAATGACGAATATTGGAGAAGAATGGGCATTCCTGATAGCGAGTTAGGGGAGTACTACAAAAAAACCGCAGGTGAGATCGAGGCAAGAGATTCCGCAGATAGAACAAAGCTTTCTGATGAGGAAAGAAAAAACACCCGACCCGATATAGACCGAGAGGATGTTGTGTTTGCGGAGAATGACGTTGTGTATTTTTCTGCAAACGAAAAAAGCGATGATGATTCAATAAAAACGCAAATAAAAAATAACTCGGCGAAATTGCTTGAGTCAAAGTCGGTAGCCGATGTAAACTATCGGTCTATGTCAAAAAAAGATTTGCACGGCAAAATTTCCGAAGTCTTCAAAAAACTTGGGTATAAGGTTGAGAGGGAAAACTTTGGTGTAATTAACATAGGAGAAAAGCAAATTGCCAAAAGCTTGAACTATATCGGTACTGATGCCGAAAAAGCCGCAATGTTTGCGATTCCCAATGTGCTGAAACGCGGGGAAATTATTTCAGGGCACAATGACCACAAGGGGCGTAAATATGACACCATTACTATAGGAGCCAAAATAAACATTAACGGATCTCCCGCAATAGTGGGTGCTGTTGTGACAGAAATTGATGGCAAGAACAAGTATCGTGTTCATAGAGTTATTTTGCCGAACAATTCCGTGTTGGTATTTAATACAAACGAAAAAAACACAGAACCTACTTTCGACAAACTCTCGTCAAGTGACAAGCGCGTGTCCATCGGTTCTGTGTTTGATCAAAGTCTATCACAAGGCAAGAACAATGTCAATAGTTTCGACAATAAAAGTTTTTCCTCCCCCGACACTGACGTTCTCCCCGGCGTAGAATCTCCCTCCGTATCCGAGGACATTTCCGTACTTGAGAGCGCGAAGGAGCTTGACGGCAGGATGTATTCCTCCGAGGACACCGACGTTGGATTGCCGACCAAGTACACCTATGAGTATTTCGCAAGCAAGCCTGATATGGAGATCACTCAACTTGACGGGACCATACCCAGCAGCAGGCAAGATGCGATTCGAAGAGGAAAGCAGAATGCTGCGGATGTTGGTACGGTGAGTGAGAACGGCACGATAGCTGTGCTCAACAAAGATACAGGCAATTCCATTGTCGTGAATACAGATGGCTTGAAGCATGGCTTGCAACGGGGTAATAATTATGAGGAACCGAATTACATAGTAACTCTTAAAGCTGGAGAGATACTGAAAAATGCTATAAGGGTAAATGAACTGAATCCTAAAAAAGAGAATGCAAGAAAAGCTTATGTGCTCATAGGAACTGCGGAAAACACAAACGGAGAGATGTACGTTGTTCGCTTCGTGATAAACAGCTTTGATAATGAACTTGTATCTATGGATGTGCTGTATGCTGTAAACGCAAAAAAAGAATCGGCTACGCTCAATGCGCCCAGATCTACGACAAAGTCGCTTTCTGTTACCGATTCTAAAATCAGTGTAGCAGATTTGCTTTCGCTTGTCAATACCCATTTTCCCGAAATATTACCCGCCGATGTTCTGCGTCACTTTGGGCGCGACGCAAGGCCCGAAGGTGTTCTTGCACCGGACATTCTGTACTCGGCAGGTGACACCGACGTCAACACCCCCGAAACGCCTCTTGCTACCGTAAACGATTTCAACGCAGAGGTCAACAGAATATACCGCGAGGGCAAGGCGGCAGGAAAGACGGATGAAGAGATCGGAAAAGAAGTTGAAGAGGTGGCAAGATCCCGCAACGACGCAGCGGGAGCGAGATTCGGCTTCATTGAGCCCGGCGAGAATCCCGTGAGAGATGTTCATGTTCCGAAGCAGACTTCAAAGGACGATAAGGTCTCCCTTACGGTGAGAACCGCAGAGGAGGCAGGATCCACGACCGAAGAGACCTTGCCGAGCATTGACAGTATGATAGCCAACGGCACGTTCTGATTGTAATCACTGCAGTAATATGAACAAATTGTAAATTTTATATGAATAATTTGTTAAGAGGTTGACAACTATAATTATATGTGGTATACTGCTTCAGTCGCGGCAAAATCTACTTAATTCCGCGATAATTCACACACGGAGGAGCCGCCGCGGTTCCGCGTAATGCGGTTGGCGAACAGCTTTATTCGTGGTGGAAAAAAACCAAAGGAGGACATAAAAATGTCTGTTATCACCATCAAGCAGCTGCTTGAAGCAGGTGTTCACTTCGGACACCACACCAGAAGATGGAACCCCAAAATGGCCGAGTATATCTTTACCGAAAGAAACGGTATTTATATCATCGACCTCCAGAAGACCGTTAAGAAGTTCGAGGAAGCTTACATGTTCGTTCGCGAGCTTTCCGAGCAGAACGGCACTATCCTTTTCGTAGGTACCAAGAAGCAGGCTGCCGACACCATCAAGGAAGAGGCAGAGAGATGCGGAATGTACTACGTTAACGTTCGTTGGCCCGGCGGTATGCTTACCAACTTCAAGACCATCCGCAAGAGCATCAACCGTCTTAACGAGCTCGAGAAGATGCAGGCTGACGGCACCTTTGATATGCTTCCCAAGAAGGAAGTTGCCGCAAAGGTAAAGGAGATCTACGACCTTGAGAAGAACTACGGCGGTATCAAGAACATGGATACCCTTCCCTCCGCTGTATTCATCGTTGACCCCCGCAAGGAGCACAACGCAGTTCTTGAGGCAAAGAAGCTTGGTATTCCCGTAGTTGCTATCGTTGATACCAACTGCGATCCCGATGATGCAGATTACATCATCCCCGGTAACGACGACGCTATCCGCGCTATCCGCCTTATCTCCTCCGTTCTTGCTGATGCAGTTCTTGAGGGCAAGCAGGGCGAGCAGTTCACCGACAGCGAGGAGGCCGTTGAGGCTCCTGCAGCTGAGGACGCTGAGTAATTTACCGAATTAAAAGGAGAATATAATAATGAATATTACCGCTTCTATGGTTGCCGATCTCAGAAAGAAGACCGGCTGCGGCATGATGGAGTGCAAGAAGGCACTCGTTGAGGCCGAGGGAAATATCGACGAGGCTATCAAGGTTCTCCGTGAGAGAGGCCTTGCAGTTGCCGCTAAGAAGGCAGACAGAATCGCTGCTGACGGCGTTGTTGATATCAAGACCAACGGCAACACCACCGCTATGATCGAGGTTAACTCCGAGACCGACTTCGTTGCTAAGAACGAGAACTTCCGTGCTTTCGTTGTTACCCTTCTTGATACCATTATTGCTAACAAGCCCGCAAACGTTGAGGCTCTTCTCGCTTCCAAGTATCTTGACACTGCAGTGACCGTTGCAGACAAGATGCAGGAGATGGTATTCACCATCGGTGAGAAGCTCGATATCCGCCGCTTCGTAGTTGTTGACGGTACCGTTAGCACCTACATCCACGGCAAGGGCAGCACCGGCGTTATCGTTACCTTTGATGCAGACGAGACCGCAAAGAGCAACGAGGGCTTTGCTGAGTTCGCAAAGAACATCGCTCTTCAGGTTGCCGCTTACCCCACCGCATATCTTGACAGAGAGTCTGTTCCCGCTTCCGTTGTTGAAGAGGAGAAGAACGTTCTCATCGCTCAGATAAAGAACGATCCTGCAAACTCCAAGAAGCCCGAGAACATCATCGAAAAGATGGTTATCGGCCGTATCGGCAAGTTCTACGAGAACAACTGCCTCTGCGAGCAGGGTTACGTTAAGGACGATTCCATGAAGGTTGCTCAGTACGTTGAGAAGACCGCAAAGGAATTCGGCGGCGCTATCAAGATTACCGGCTTCTTCCGTTTTGAGAAGGGCGAGGGTATCGCAAAGCGCGAGGAGAACTTCGCTGACGAGATCTCCAAGATGGTTAATAAATAAGAACCAACGAAAAGGTTCGGGCTCACGCCCGAACCTTTTTTACTGCTTCACAGAAAATTAACACAAATCGGAAAATATTTCTCTTAAACGTATTTACAAATTCCCCGTTATCGGTTAAAATATATACTGTATGAAAATGCTTTGTGGAGGTCATTATGCAGAATACACCCAAATACAAAAGAGTTCTCTTGAAGCTGTCGGGCGAGGCGCTTTCCGCAGGTGCTGAAGGCATTCTTAACCACGAGTTCATCGCAAGCATCGCATCCGTACTTAAAAAGTGCCTTGATCAGGGCGTGGAGATCGCCGTTATCGTCGGCGCGGGCAACATCTGGCGCGGACGCCAGGGCAAAAACATGGACCCCACCAGAGCAGATCACATGGGTATGCTTGCAACCACAATCAACTCCCTTGCTTTGCAGGATGCCTTTGAGCAGAGCGGCATTACCACGAGAGTAATGACCGCCATCGAGATGGATCAGTTTGCAGAGCTTTATATCCGAAATAAGGCGATATCTCACCTTGAGAAGAACCGCGTGGTCATCTTTGGATGCGGTCTTGGTCTTCCCTTCTTCTCTACCGATACGGCGGCAGTGCTCCGCGCGGCAGAGATAAAGGCAGATATCGTGCTGATGGCAAAGAACATAGACGGCATCTACTCCGGCGACCCCAAGAAGGATCCCGCCGCCACCCGCTTTGACCATATCTCTTACACGGAGATAATTGACCGTGGACTTACTGCCATTGACGGAACCGCAACCGTATTCTGCAAGGATAATCACATTCCGATACTCGTGTTCGGACTTGATGACCCCGAAAACATATACCGTGCCGTTATGGGTGAAGAGATCGGCACTGTCGTTACCGAATAAAATACATACAGATATATTTGAACAAAGAAAGGAATCGCCATGAGCTACGACGTAAAAGAACTTGAAACAAAAATGAAGAAGACCATCGATAACTACAACTCCGAGCTTGCAGTTATCCGCGCAGGCCGCGCAAACCCCGAGCTTCTTAACCGCATTAACGCAGATTATTACGGCTGCCCCACCCCCATTCCCCAGATGGCACAGATAAGCATGCCCGACGCACGCACCATCGCTATCCAGCCCTGGGATGCTCAGTCCGTTAAGCTGATCGAGAAGGCAATCCTTGCTTCCGATCTGGGCATAACCCCCATCACCGACGGCAAGACCATCCGCCTTACCTTCCAGCCTCCCACGGAGGAGCGCCGTAAGGAGCTTCAGAAGCA